>JAISJT010000050.1 GCA_031261395.1 Eubacteriales Family XIII. Incertae Sedis bacterium | reverse complement strand
AAATAAAGGCGAACACGTTCGCGGTGTTCGCCTTTGCCCGAAATGTCAGGCCTTCCTGGTGGGCCTTCAGGGACTTGAACCCGGGACCGTCCGGTTATGAGCCGGATGCTCTAACCGACTGAGCTAAAGGCCCCCGAGATCCAACATTCCGGGATGGCGGAGGGAATGGGATTCGAACCCATGTGGGGTTGCCCCCTAACGGTTTTCAAGACCGCCCCGTTGTGACCGCTTCGGTATCCCTCCACATATTTTGGAACAAACTGGTCGGGGCGACATGATTTGAACATGCGACCCTCTGCTCCCAAAGCAGATGCGCTACCAAGCTGCGCTACGCCCCGATATCTCTGTTCCGTCGTTCCCGTCGTTCCGTCGTTCCGTCAAAGGCGGGCGAGCCGGGAAACGCTTCCCATGCACGCCCGCCTTGCTAAACCATGGCAGGGGTAGAAGGATTTGAACCCTCGACGCTCGGTTTTGGAGACCGACGCTCTGCCAGCTGAGCTATACCCCTTCATCATGGCGGAGGAGCGGGGATTCGAACCCCGGCACCGCTTCGCGCGATCTAATGGTTTAGCAAACCATCCTCTTCGGCCTCTTGAGTACTCCTCCGGACAGCGGCAAAAAAATTCGCCATGCAAAATAGTATACGCTATTGCAAAGGTAATTGGCAAGTGATTTTTGTGATATACTGTCACAATGGCCCCGATTTTTACGCGCGAATTCACCTTGCTTTCCATCTGGTCCTTTTTGGTCGGAAACAATTTCTATTCGCTTCTGACGGCTGTTCCGCTGTACGCACTCCGCGTACTCAAGCTCACAGAAGCAGAGGCGGGAGTCGCGGCGGGGCTCTTCATCGCCGGCATGCTGGCCTCGCGCTTTGCCTCGGGAAAGCTCATGGAGCGGCTCGGCTTTCGAATCATGCTGATAGGCAACCTCGTCTTCCTGATCGTATTCACGCTGTTCTACTTCATCGTTGACACCCCTGCCGGCCTTTACATCCTTCGCATGGCGAGCGGCATTTTCTACGGGCTGCTCATCAATACAATTCTCACGCTTGTTTCTTCCATCATACCGGCATCGCGAACAGGGGAAGGAGTCGGATATTATTCCATGATCCAGATGAGCGCATGGGCCGTAGGCCCCTTCATCAGTATCTATTTTTCAAACCAGGGCGACTATAATAATCTGTTCCTTTACTGCGCTGTACTTCCTGCCCTCATCTTCGCCACCCTGCCTTTCTTTCGCCTGTCCCGCATTCATGAGGCGATTGCCCGTAGCGATGATGCGCATCTCGATGACGCACTGGCCGCTGATACTCTGCCCGCTGACGCATTGCCCGATGACACGCTGTCCGCCAGAGAAGAGACCTTCTTTGAGAAGTTTCTCGAGCCGGCCGTCCTGCCGATCGCGGCCTGCTGCGTCTTCCTCATCATGTTCAATTCCGCTGTCACCTCATTTGTGGCGCCGTTTTCCGAGACCATGGGATTGGAGGATTCCTCATCTGTTTTCTTTATATTTTACGTGATCGGGCTGCTCGCCACCCGGCCGATCGTCAGCAAACTCTATGACCGGAAAGGCGCGACTTTTGTCATGATTCCGGGCGTTTGCATCTATGTCGTCGCCTACCTCGTTTTGGCAAACGCAAACAGCCACTTCTCGCTCATGCTCGCTGCCGTACTGATCGGCGTCGGGCTTGGCGCCTGCCAAAACACCACTCTTGCGCTTGCCCTGAGCTCCGTCCCGCGCCGCCGCGTGGGCTTTGCGAGTTCGACCTATTATGTCGCCTTCGACACCTGCGCCTCCGCCGGGCCAATGATCGCAGGCCTGCTCATCCCGCTGATCGGATACCGCTATATGTTCACCGTTGCCGCGATCTGGACCGCCATCGGCCTGCCCGTCTACCTGCTGCTCGCGAAAAAAATCCTCTACCCGGGCATCCGGTCCCAGTACAAATAGTTCACATCGACTTCCTTGCGGATGCCGGGGATCTGCCCCGTCGCGCGGAACTGCCACAGACTCGGATGATCCGTGTCGTTCCATGCATTGGTCTGTGGATCGAGGTCTGCATCGTTGTTGTACCACCGCGCGAGCCAGAAAGGATAGCCTTCCCGGTACAGGCGCTCAGCGTCAAATTGTTTGCCGGCCCAGGACTGGAAGGTATAAAATCCGGGCTCATATCCCAATTCGCGCAAATACTCCATGCTGCTTCGCACAAGCGCCGTACGGTAGTCGTAGCCACCCAATTCCTCCGACCCAACCCGGAAATAATCCTCATTTTCGACATCCAGAAAAACGGGCAGATCCAGCCTGATCCGGTTCTCCGCCGTATAAGCATGGAAGTCGTCGATCCCTTCCCTGAGCCCCTCCTCGGTAAAATTGTACAGGTAAAGGTAGGCGCCGACAGAAATCCCGTTCTTCTGCGCCTCCAGCACATTGTAAGCATAATGCTCGTCGAGCGCAAAGATCGGCCGGTCCTCGGCAGCGAGATACCCCCCGCGCACAATCGCAAACTGCACGCCGCTTTCCGCCACAGCCGCCCAGTCGACATTCGCCTCCTGATGCACGGAAACATCGATGCCCTTCCAAACCGGAATCCGCCGCTTGTCCTGCACGACCCCGTCCTCACCGATCGTATAGACCTCACCGTCAAAATAAACCGTGCCGGTCAGCCGCCCGCCCATGCTGATGTTCAGCAAATACGGCTGCCCGCCGATCGTCTGCTCGCCAAAGAGCATCCCCGCCGCCCCGTCGTAATACGCGATCCGATCCTGCGCCAGCGTCACCCACCCCATATCAAAGCGCGCCCCGTCCGCGCCATAATAATACCAGGCGCCGTCCACCTGCTTCTCGCCGTCCTTCACCTTCCCCGTAAATTTTTCATAATAATAATCCTGCCCGCCAAGCTCGATCGCCCCGACAAATTCCGCACCCCCCGCGCCAAACAGATAATCATGCCCGTCTATCGAATATTCCCGGTCCAAAATCTTGTGTCCGTCTTTATCAAAATAAAACCGGTCCTCGCCCTTCTCGATCCACCCAACCCGCATCACGCCCGATTCTTCATCGAAATAATAGACATCCCCATCCAGCGTAACCTCGCCGACAGAAACCGCCCCATCCGCATCGAAATAATATTTCTCCCCATCGATCTCCAGCAAAGCGCTTTTCACAACGCCCGCATGCCGGTCCAGGTACCGCCGCCCCTCATCCTCATAAACCCAGCCCGACCGATCCGGCAAATCAAAGAAAAACCAGTAGCCATTGAAATGCCGAAGCCCCAACGCGCAAAGGAGCCCAAAAATGATCACCAAGACAATCAAAAATTTTTTCTGACCTACACTCATATCCCAAATATCATATCACACCGATACCACAGCTGCCGGGCGCGACCCGTCCCCCTGTCATTCTCACCACTTGTCATTCCCCCCACTTGTCATTCCCGCGCAGGCGGGAATCTCTATGCAAAGATAAGGCAAGATTCCCGCCTGCGCGGGAATGACAAAACGTCCCCCTGTGTAACTCTGCGCAAAACGTGTTGTCACGAACTTCGTAATGACAAGGCTATGACGGCTATTGGAAAACAGCTTCCATCCGGCGATGATGAACTTGAGGAAATACATAAAAAATGAAGGAGGTGAACCACCATGGCAGAGAAAGCAAAGTATGTAGGCGACATGCCGCTGATGAAGAAGGCGATGGCGTACGCAGTCAAAAAGCACGAAGGACAAATTCGCAAAGTATCCAAGCTGCCCTATTACGTTCACTTGTTCGACGTCTGCGCGATCGTACGCAAATACAAAGAGTCCTATCGCATCGACGAACTCTGCGCGGCGGCGGTACTGCACGACACGCTGGAGGACACCGCCACCACATACGAGGAATTGTCGGCGGAATTCGGTCCCCTGGTCGCCGGCCTCGTGCACCAGCTCACAAACGACCCGGCGCTGATAAAATCAATGGGCAAGCAAGCCTACCTCAACGCCAAGCTCGAAGAGATGACGTCCTACGCCCTGACCATCAAGCTCGCGGACATGCTTTCCAATGTCGCGGAAAACCCCAGCACGGCATCCGTCAAGCGCATCCGCGCACATTACCGCTATATCACGTCCGGCGATATGATGCTGCGCGTCACGGCGGCGCAGATGGCGATCCTGCTCGAAATCAACCGAACGCTGATCGAGCTCCACCGGGCTTGAGCCCCGGCATTATGTTGCTAAATATCGCGGGGAACATGACGTGTTCCCCGCCCATTTCCGTTCGTCCGTGATGAGTCGGCCATAAACTGTAGGATCTCAAAATCTGTTGCCTGTGCCGTCAACGCGCCGCGTGCGGTCGTTGTCAGCGCACCCGCTGCGCCAGCGTAGGACAGAAGGGAATAGAGAGCAGCATCGCCCAAGGATGTATTCGCATCCTCAAAGAGAAGCAGCTTGTGCAGAGCCGCGCCCCAAAAGGCGTCTCCTGCGCCTGTGGTATCGACGACTTTTACATCGTAGGATGGCACGGTTTGTTTGGCCGATTTCGTGAAGCCGGACGAACCCTTTGCCCCGCTCGTAATGGCCAGAAAATCAAAATCGTAACGACTCATAAGCAGAGAGGCCGCTTCCTCCGGCTCCTCTGTGCCGGTCAGCAAGCGCGCCTCGTCTTCATTGATTTTGACGTAGTCTGCCAACGCGAGACCTTCCCGGATGAGACGTCTCGCATCCGCTTCCTTTTTCCAGAGGAATGCGCGGTAGTTCGGGTCGAAAGATATCTTCACACCGGCGCTTCGTGCAAAGGAAGCCGCACGAAGTGTCGTTTCGCGCGCAGGATCGCTTGTCAGGGATACGGAGCCAAAATGAAAGATGCGGCATTGCGAAATCAGGTCTTTGTCGATATCGCTTTCCCGCAGAAGAATATCGGCTGTGCCGTCACGGTAAAAAGCGAAGGAGCGTTCTCCCGCATCACTCAGCGACACGATGGCGAGCGTTGTCAAGGCGTCACCGGTGGAAACTACGCCCCGCAAATCGATGCCGGAATCCTTCATGCGTTTCTTGATATTGTCTCCAAACACATCCCGCCCGACTTTTGTGATATAGGCAACGGAGCGACCCAGTTTGGCCGCCGCAGCAAGGGCGTTCAGCGGAGCGCCGCCAACACAGCCGTCCATGCGGATATTGCTTCCGTCCGCAGACGGTGTCGCGACAAAGTCGATCAAAGATTCTCCGAGTGCTACGATATCCGTCATTTGTGCCATATCGTCCTCCTATTTCACCACCAAGCGGATATATACTTTTCTGCATTTCATCGCATAAAATACATTTGTTGAATTCCCGTTAATAATATTATACATCGCTTCAAATGGTAAATCCGCAGAAGCTTCTTGATGGTGTATAATATAAGAGAAATTAGCCTGACAAACAGGATTGATCGCGCAGGAACGCGCAGGATCCTATTCGGATATAAACCGCTTCGGAAAAAGACACTGTTATCCGGTCTTACCTTATGAAAGGAATAGCCATGATTTATATTTGTAGTATATGCGGATATGTATATGACGAAGAGCGCGAAGAGAAACCCCTAAGTGAATTAGATATCTGTCCCCGGTGCAAACAGGACGTA
>JAISJT010000087.1 GCA_031261395.1 Eubacteriales Family XIII. Incertae Sedis bacterium | reverse complement strand
CGGCGGTGACCCCGGGCATGACCCGGGGGAACGTAACCCTGGGAATCCAAGGTGATCATCGTCATGGATTCGCCGATCAAGTCGGCGAATGACAGCGGTGCAAATTCGAATTTGTCGGGGGTGCAAGGAGAACAAAAAGCGTACTGCTGTCAATTTTGACGCGAAAACACCTGTTTTTTTGTCCAAATTAACGGCAGTACGCGAACTTTCCGTTTGCGTCACCACACGCCAGAGTGGAACAAAATTCGAATTTGTCGGGGAACTTTTGATATGTTTGGGAAATGAAAAATCGCGGCGTCATCACAATGTTATCGTTTTTCGATAAATTTTTGTTGACAAGCGGTGAATCACCTGCTATATTGCTGTTATGACATCCGGCGCTGATGTCTTAGCTGTTACAGGAGTGCCATTGGGTTTTAAAAAGGAGCTTTGCGCAGAAATGTGGGATAGGAAACAATCGAGTATGCTGTCGCTGATTTGCACCAAGGTGATTATTGTGATTGTAATCCTCTGCGTGGTCATTCTGGTTGCCACTTTGATTTCGCCGGCTTTGTTTGATGGCCTCTACGGCGACTCGACCCTTTTCACAACAAACCAGATCCGGCTGGGGATTCCGCTCCTGATCGTGGCTTCGGCGCCTGCGTTGGTCGCGCTGTTTTGCCTGCACCGGCTGCTCTCGCACATCCGGGCGGAGGAAGTCTTCACCGCAAAGAATATCCGCTTGCTGCGCGCGATTTCCTGGGCTTGCTTCGCCGCCTCGATCGTTTTCTTCGTCGGCTTTTTCGCCTGCATTCCCCTTGTCGGCATCCAGCCCTCCTTTTTCGTCGTCGGGGCTTTCGCCGGGTTCGCCGGACTGATCATGCGCGTCGTCAAAAATGTCATTGACGCGGCGCGCGAGCTCAAAGACGAAAATGACTTCACGATTTAGGAAAGGAGGAAACCACATGGGAATCATAGTCAATGTAGACGTCATGATGGCCAGGCGCAAGATTTCCTCCGGGGATCTCGCCGCGCGCATCGGGCTCACGCAAGCCAACCTCTCCATCCTGAAAACCAACAAGGCGAAAGCCATCCGCTTTTCGACGCTCGAAGCGATCTGCAAAGAGCTGAACTGTCAGCCCGGCGACTTGCTCGAATATGAACCGGAGGAATCAAAAGGAGACGCGAAATGAGTACACGCATCGATCAAACCGTGCCATATGCACAACAAGGCTATGTCCCGCCTTATGCCTATGCCGCCGCCGCAAAGCCCCCGCGCACACCTTATGCGTTTGGCCGGGGCGACGCAGTCTTTGCCGTGGCCTGCCTCGCGCTCGGTTTCCTGTTTTGGGAGTGGAATACCATTGCCGCCAGCCTGAGCTGCTTCCTGTTTTTCCTGATCGCCATTGCCTGCGCCTTCGTCTATCTGCACAAAAAAGGCATCCGGCAAAACGCGAAGAGTCTTGCCGTCCTTGGCGTCGCTCTGCTCGGAGACCTGCCCTTCCTGCTTTATGACCGCATCGAGATCCATGCGGCGCTCGTGCTGTTTGAATTTGCCGCCTGCCTGCTCTGGCTCGCTTTTTCCTGCCGCACCACCGTTTCGGAAAAACTTTCCGGCTTTCTCGCCAGCGACCTGATCAATCAAGGTTTTGCGGTATCCTTCGGCAATTTTTTCGGACTGTTTGGCAGCATCCGCGTCGGAGTACGCAGCGCCAAAGGCGGGGGCAAAGTCCTGGCCGGCATCGTCGGCGTCATCGTCGCCATTCCCGTTATTGCAATCGTGATCTCCTTGTTGGTCGCGGCCGACAGCGGCTTTGAAAGCTTTGCCGAAAAAATCTTAGAAGCGCTTCAGCTGGAACGCATCGGCACCTACACCCTGGAATTCGTCGTCGGGCTGCCCGTCGCCTGCTATCTCTACGGAGCGGTCTACGGCAACACGCACGGACGCAACACCTCGCTCGTCACCAAAGAAAAAACGTCCCGTTCGCTACAGGTCATGCACGTCATTCCGCGGGCCGCTGTCTACGTCCCGGTCACCGTGCTTTGCCTGCTCTATGTCCTGTTCTTCGCAGTCATGGCGCCCTATCTTTTCTCGGCCTTTGGAGGCGATCTGCCGGCGGGCTATACCTATTCCGAATACGCCAGACGCGGCTTTTTCGAGCTCTGCGGCGTGGCCGCCATCAACCTCGGTGTGCTGATTTTCACCTATCTCTTCGCGAGGCGCGCCGCCGGGGAATACCCGAAGCCGCTGCGCATCCTGACGGGCGCGCTCTCCGTGCTGACCGCCCTGCTCATCGTCACCGCCGTCAGCAAGATGTTCCTGTACATCGGCGCCTACGGCCTGTCGCAGCTGCGCCTGTACACGCTGTGGTTCATGGTCCTGCTCCTGCTCGTTTTCGTGACGCTGATCGTCTGGCACGTCCGGCCCTTCAATGCGGGCCGCCCGATTGTGCTGATCGCCGCCGCCTGCATCCTCGTCCTCTTCCTCACAAACACCGACGGCCTGATCGCCAAATACAACACAGAAAACTACCTGAACGGCAATCTCAAGACCGTTGACACGGAAATGATGTCGCAGCTCTCGGCCGCCTCCCTGCCCTATTTGTATGAATTGGAAGCGGACGCCCCGGACGCCGCCGTCCGGGCGAAGGCCACACGGGCCATTCGGAACCACCAATTAAACTATGATTTGCAATCGGCCATATACCTGCCGCAATACGCCTTCCACGACTGGAACATAGAGGCCGCCGAAGTAGTCCGCGCCCACCCCGAACTACAAGACGCCGCCATCAAAGCCACCAAAGCCGGAAGCGCCCTATCGGTCGACCAGTAGCGTGACGCTTCCGCAGTGAGCGCATAGGCAAACTGCGCAACCGGGAAAATGGCTGCATTTACAAAACAAAAGCGTGCCACTTTGGCTGCGACTTCAGTTCTGTTTGAGCGGAGCGAGTTAACGAAGTCGCCCAAAGTGCCACGCTTTTGTTTTAAAGTAAATGCCCATTTTTTGTAGGGGCGCAGTTTGCCTATTCACTCACCGCGGAAGCGTCGCGGGATAGCTGGTCAGTCCCGCATCATGAGATAGTTGCCGTCGTTGATGCCGACGCGCAGGGGCGGGACGTCACTGCCCGCGAGTACCCCGCGCTGCACCGCCGACTCGCCATGCTTGCTGCGAATGGCGTCCACCACCGCGTCGATTTTGCGCAGCTTTTCCTCATCCTGCTTGTCGAACAGGGAAAACTGCCGCGCGCTGTCCGCCGAGAGACTGCCGAGGTGCACGCCCAGCAGCCGGAGCGGATCGCCGCGCCACATCTCCCGGAAAACACGCATCGCCGTTTCATAGATCTCCGTCGTCGAATCGATGGCGTGGTCCGTCTTCATCTGGTGCCGATAGAAATTCAGTTCGTTGTTGCGGACGGTGACGGACACGACCTGTGCGCCCACCCCCATCTTCCGGATCCGGCTCGCCACATGCTCGGACAGCGCAAGGATCACCTTGGCCGCCTCCTGCTGCGTCGTCACATCATGGGATGTCGTAGTGCTGTTGCCGACGCCCTTTTGCACAAGTCCATCGTTTGGATTCACCGGCGTGTCGTCGATCCCGTTGGCATACTCGTGAATGAGCTTTCCCATCGAAGGCTTGAGCAGCGCCTCCATCAAGGACCGGGGCGCCGCTGCGACCTGCCCGATCGTGCTCAGCCCCACCGCTGCCAATTTTTTCTCCGTCGCCCGCCCGCAAAAGAACAGCTCCCGCACCGGCAGCGGCCACATCTTTTCCGCGATCTCCTCCGGGAAAAGCGTGTGCACCAAATCGGGTTTGCGCATCTCCGACCCCATCTTCGCCAGCAGCTTGTTCACGGAAACGCCGACGTTGACCGTGAACCCGAGCTCATTCTTGATCCGCTCCTTGATCGCATGTGCGGTTTCGACCGGATCCCCGAAAGCCTTCACCGACGCCGTATAATCCAAATAACACTCGTCGATCGAAAACCGCTCAATAATATCGCTGTATTCCGCAAGAATCCCGTACATTGCATTGCTCTGCTGTAAATACAGATTGTAATCAGGCGCGAAGACCCGGAGTCCGGGACACTTCCGTTTCGCCTCCACCAGGCTTTCGCCCGTCTGCACACCAGCCTTCTTGGCCGTGATAGATTTCGCAAGGACGATCCCATGGCGTTTTTCGGGATCCCCTCCGATGACCGACGCCACGGTCCGAATATCAAGCGAATGCCCGCATCTGAGCATCTCCGCCGCCGTCCACGACAGATAAGCCGAATTTGCATCGATATGAAAAATGCTCCGCATCAAAGCTCGTCCTCCGCCCTCATTATACAGAAACGCACGTTCGCGGTCAA
>JAISJT010000121.1 GCA_031261395.1 Eubacteriales Family XIII. Incertae Sedis bacterium | reverse complement strand
AACATATTGCGTACCTCACTGCTATGTGTCTCTAAATATTTTGCCATGATCCCGTTGGCTATGCAGTAGTCAATACTCTCGACCACGGCATCGCCAAAGGAAAATCCCCTGGACTCGTTCGAGTGTATCAATTTCTATAGTATCTGTAAACTTCGTTTGCGTCCTGACATCGTACAATATCTATGAATGTTACTGTTCACGCATGCTCTAATTTGCAGGTCATAGCGTTGTAATTGAAGGCGCCGCCACTGTCATTGCGGGCGACGCCACTGTCATTGCGGGCGCCGACCCGCAATCCATAAAGTATCGACTCAAATCATCCCAACTCGGATTTGCCGATTCGATCAACTCGATCTTCCATGCACGTTTCCAATTTTTTAACTGCTTTTCACGGGCAATGGCGCTGCTGACATCGCCTCCGAATTCATAATACACAAGCATATGGAGCGCATACTTTTTTGTAAATCCTTCGAAAACATCCATTTTGTGTTCATAAATACGTCTGACTATATCGTTAGTCACTCCGATATACAGAGTACCATTTCTCTTGTTTGACATAAGGTATACGTAGTATTGATGTTCGTTCATTTTAGTTCATGGATTGCGGGTCGGCGCCCGCAATGACAAAAGGCGTCGCCCGCAATGACAATATATACGACAGCAGCCCTCTATGCATTTCTCTTTCCTCCATATTATCGCATCGCCCGGTGCGCTGCGTTCAATTCAAACATGATGTTATATTATGGAATCATCGTAACATACAGGGAAATACCTTGTCAATACATATTTGAGATTATTTTACATGAATGTTTCGCGGGCGACGGCGGCGGGATCGGCCCGGCCTTTTTTCGGTCCCAAACTGTATCATGGGCGGAAATTCAGGAAATTTCTTTTGCTATCTCGGCTTTCATGCGGTCGATTGCTTTCACGGCGGCGGCTTCGTTTGGTCCGACTCCCGTGTAATAGATTTTCAGTTTTGGCTCGGTGCCGCTCGGCCTGGCCAGGATGCGGCAACCGTCGGCGAGGTCAAATTCGATCACGTCCGACTCCGGCACATCGACGATGGGATATTTTTTGACGACTCCGCCCAGCTTGTATTCTGTGCGCTCGCCGGAATGGTAATCTGCCGTACAGCGCACAACTGCCGAGAATGCATCGAGGATCCCGGGGCTTCGCAATTTTGCCATAATAGATTTGATTTCGAGCATGCCTTTTTCGCCCGGACGTACCAATTCGTCGAGGCCGTCTAAATAATAACCGTATTCGGCATACAGCTCCTCCACACGGTCCAGCAGCGTCTTGCCGCGCTGTTTCAAAACGCCCGCCGCCTCGAGCAGCATCAGCGCCGCGTTTTGCGCGTCTTTGTCTCTCGCATACGTGCCGGACAGATAGCCGCAGCTCTCCTCAAAGCCAAAGATATATCTGTTTTCCTCACCGGCGCTTTCGAGACGGTTCATCTGGTCGCCAATATTCTTGAAACCGGTCAAGACTTTGCGCAGTTCGATGCCGTGTTTTTCGGCCATCTCTCCCGTGAGCGGCGTAGATACTATCGTCGTAACGAAGATGGGCCGGGACGGCATATGCGTATCCCGTTCGCGGCAGTTGATCACATAATCCAGAATCAGCACGCCGACTTGATTGCCCGTCAGCCGCACATAGTCCCCGCCGTGCAGAATGGCGGCGCCAAGACGGTCGGCGTCCGGATCGGTCGCAATGAGCAGATCGGGCGGCCGCCCTTCCGCCTGCAAACGCCGGCAGAGATCCAGACCAAGTTTCAGCGCTTCCGGCTTTTCGGGATTTGGCTCGGGCGCGGTCGTGAAATCGGGATCAGGCTCCGTCTGCTCCGCAACGAGTTCCAAACTCCCGATCCCGGCCTGCGCAAGCAATCGCCGAACAGGTCGCGCCCCGGTCCCGTTGAGCGGCGAATACACCACGCCCAGATCCGCGAGCGCGCCCGGCGTCAACGAGGTCGATAGAACCTGCTCCACATATTCATCTTCCATTGACGTATCAATAAGGATCAGCAGGGCTTCGTTTGCGGCGGCGCTTTCCATACGCGCAAGTACATCAGCGCCAGGTCCGGCATAGCGGTCCGAGATCGTCCGTACCCCCCGCCACATATCCACGGAGTCGATCTTTTCCGCTACTTGCTCTGCTTCTTCGGGCATGCACTGACACCCGTGGTCGTCATAGATTTTGTAACCGTTGTATATCTTGTTGTTGTGGCTCGCCGTCACGACCACGCCGCCGTCCGTGCCAAGCGCACGCGCCGCATAGGACAAAAGCGGCGTCGCCGAAAGCTGTTTGAAAAGGTAGGTTTCTACGCCGTTTGCGACGAAGACACAAGCGGACTCAAAAGCAAAGAGGTCGGAGTTTCGGCGGTTGTCATAGGCTATCGCCACTTTCGGCGGTCTGCCGGCGCCGGCGGTTTTCGCTGCCAAATGCTCGGCATAGCCCTGAGAGATCTTGCGGATCGTGTGGATGTTGATACGGTTTGGGCCGGCGCCCATCACGCCGCGCATGCCGGCTGTGCCAAACTCCATAAAGCGGTAAAAGCGGTCGCCGATCTCGTCCGCGATTTCGGCGTCACCCGGCGCCGCCTCATAGCGCACCTTCAGCGCTTCGAGCTCGGCGCGCACAGGCGGGTCAAGGCCCTCCTGCGCCAGCCAATCATTCATCTCCGCCAATTCTTTTGTGATCTCATCCATGCGTTGTTTTGCCTCCAAAAAACTATTTTACCATTTCATTCAACATGACGCGCAATTTTTCCAGCGCGCGAAAGCGGTGGCTGATTTTGTTTTTGTCTTCGGGCGGAAAATCGCCAAAGGAGCGGCCTTCGTATTTTTCGAGGCCGGCTGTTTGCAGTTCTTCTAAGGCAGGGATAAAGAGCGGGTCGTAGCCGAAGCCGCCGCTCCCGGTTTCGTGAAACGCGATGCGGCCTTCTACTTCGCCGCGGCAGATGATGACCTTTGGATCCCGGGTCAAGCCCGGGATGACAGGGGGTTGATCCGGGATGACAGGGGGTTGTCCCGGGATGACAGGGGGTTGATCCGGGATGACAGGGGGGTGATCCGGGATGACCAACGTGACGACGGAAACAAAGCGGGCGGTGCGTTTTTCCGGGGGCAGGGAGCCGTGTTCTCCGTGTGAAAGCAGGCGCAGCAGTTTCTTATTATTGGCAAAGTCCTGGCTGTCTTGGCCTGTGGCGTCTGCAAAACGTGCGGAGTATACACCCGGTGCGCCGCGGAGGGCATCCACGCACAGTCCGCTGTCATCTGCGGCCACGGCCACGCGTCCGCCGAGCAAATCGAAGACGGCGCGCGCCTTCAGCAAGGAGTTGTCTTCGAAGGTTTCGCCATCCTCTTCAACGTCAAAGTCCGGCGGCACACCGGCCGCATCCCGCGAGATGGTCTCGTAGCCAAACGCGCCCGCGATCGCGGAAATCTCAGCGATTTTGTGAGCATTGGTCGTGGCGACGACAATTTGTTTGTTTTCTTCCGGCATGGTTTTGGAGGCGCTTATGTATTTTTCATGATGACGCTTTCGACGATATCGGCTGCGTCCTCGCAGGCGTCAAAGACTTCTTCGAGATAGCCGTAGATGTGATACCACGCGAAAGCTTCGAGCGGCGTGATCTCTGCGTCCGTGAAGACCTCGCGGACGGCCTCGATATACATCTTGTCGCCAACCTCTTCGAGGCGGTTGATCTCAATGATTTTGTCGTTGATCGTTTTCGACTTTTTGAAATTTGCGAATTCCTCCATGGTGTCGCGCATGGCGTCGCAGGACTTGAGTACCACATCGGCAATCACGACGGCGTCTTTGCGAATCTGCTGGATATTGAGCATGTACAAGCGCTGCAGCACATCTTCAATTTTGTCTGTAACGGTGTCGATGGCTTCGCTCATAGCCATGATGTCCTCGCGCTCGATGGGCGGGACGAATTCCGCCGCGAGCAATCTCGTCATTTGGTGGCGTGACACGTCGCCGTCGTGCTCGATGGCATGCATCTTGTCCATGTCCGCATCAATACGTTCCACGCGATAATCGCCGAGAATCTCGCGAAGGAAGATCGCGGCGTCGCACGAAAATCCCGCCATCTCCACAAAGATGTCATAGTAACGTTCATGTTTCTTTTTGCCCAATGCGCTCATTTTGTCTCCGTTTCACTCTGCTTCCAATATATATTTTTCAGCGTTGATCGCCGCGATGGCGCCGTCGGCCGTAGCCGTCACGATCTGCCGCAATTTTTTCACACGCACATCGCCCGCCGCAAACACGCCGGGGATATTCGTACGCATCTCCTCGTCCGCTGCAATATACCCATAGTCGTTTGTGTCGATGAAGGGGGAAAACATCTCTGTATGCGCTGACTGGCCGGCAAAGATGAAGAATCCGAAGTTTTCGCCTTCGCTTGCTTGGGTCACCGTTCGCTCGCCCGTCTTCACGTTTTCCGTTTCGATCTTCGTGAGCAAGGATTCGCCGCCGAGATTCGTCACGACGGTATCGAGCAGGAAATGGATATTGGGTTCGCGCTCGGCTTTTTCGACTATGCTTCTGGCCGCACGGAAGGTATCGCGGCGATGGATGATCGTGACTTCGCGCGCAAACTTCGCCAGGTAGAGGGCTTCTTCAACGGCGCTGTCGCCGCCGCCCACGACAAAGACCGGCAGCCCCGAAAAAAACGGCCCGTCGCAAACCGCGCAATAAGACACACCCAGGCCGGCAAATTCCGTCTCTCCCGGCGCTCCGAGCTTGGCCGGCTCCGAACCCGTCGCGATGATAATGGTGCGCCCGCTGTATTTCGTGTCGCCGACCCATATGTCCTTGACCGAACCGATCAGATTGACCGCCGTCACTTCTCCCGTCACTTTTTCAACTCCAAAACGATCGGCGTGTTCGGAAATCCGCGCCGCAAATTCGGCGCCCGTCTCCCCCGGGAGCCCGCCCGGATAATTTTCGATTTCGCTGGTCTGGGACGTCGTCCCGCCGTAAGCCCCGCGCTCGACCAGCAGCGCCTTCAGCGAAGACCGCCCCGCATAAATCGCCGCCGAAAGTCCCGCAGGCCCGCCGCCGATGATGATCACATCATAAAGCGCATCCGCCCCCGCATCCGTACTATATAGCCCTGCTGTATCTGAACCCATACTGTTCACCACCTTCGTAAAAAGTATTTTATCCCAAACCGCGCTTTCATACAACAGAAGTCAATCGTGGCACAGCTTGAAACAAAAGTCATTCGCTGTATAACACCCCGGGCGGCGGCGATAGTCAACCACGCAAAACCGCCCGGGGGGATCCGGGCGGTTTGATTGTATATGGATTGCGGGTCGGCGCCCGCAATGACATGTTGTCGGCGCCCGCAATGACATGTTGTCGGCGCCCGCAATGACAGGTGGTGATTATTCGATGATTTTTGTGACGACGCCCGAGCCGACCGTGCGGCCGCCCTCGCGGATCGCGAAGCGCAGTCCCTCTTCGATCGCAATCGGCGTGATCAAAGTGATCGTCATCTGGATATTGTCTCCCGGCATGACCATCTCCACGCCTTCCGGCAAATGCAGATCGCCCGTCACGTCAGTAGTACGGAAATAGAACTGCGGACGATACCCGTTGAAGAACGGCGTATGACGTCCGCCCTCTTCCTTCTTCAGCACATAGACTTCAGCCTCGTACTTCGTATGCGGATGAATCGAACCGGTCTGGCACAAGACCTGCCCGCGCTCGATCTCCGTACGCTGTACGCCGCGCAGCAG
>JAISJT010000119.1 GCA_031261395.1 Eubacteriales Family XIII. Incertae Sedis bacterium | reverse complement strand
GGGGGAGCACAATATCCGCCCGGGCGAAGTCAGTATCTATTTCATGTCGGCGGGACTTGATATGCTGAATCAAAATGTCGAAGCCGATCCGCTGAAACAGTTTGAAAGCAACGCAAAAGGTTTGCGGGATTCGATTGGGTATCACACGGCGCTCGACCACTACAATGTCATGCTGGGCGACGGGAATATGTTCGAGTGGGCGAAGGATTTCTCTGTGAACGGGCAGACCAAGGAAAATCAGGACAAGGACATTGTGTTCGTGCTGAATCCCGAGCCGCTGATCGCGGCGGGCGTCGATCCGGAGAAGGTAGACGGCTGGGCTTATGCGCAGGTCTCCGTGGAGATTGACGGCAAGGCGGCGGACGTTTACAAGTTTTTGAAGCCGTTTGATTTAGTATAATCGTTATAGATTCCCGCCTACGCGGGAATGACAGCAATAACTATAAGGAGGATTACAACATGGCAACAAGCATCATCAAAGTAGAAGGGATGTCCTGTGAGCACTGCGTCAATGCGGTCTCGGGCGCGGTGAGCGCGGTGGACGGCGTGGACAGCGTGGACGTGGATCTGGCGGCGGGGACTGCGACAGTCACCTACGATCCGGACAAAACCACATTGGCGCAAATCGGATCTGAGATCGAGGATCAGGGTTTTGACGTTGTCGCTTAGCGCGAAAAACATCTTGGCCGTGGACGACGAGCCCAAGATCCTTGAGGTTCTGTCTTCGTATTTGGAAAGCCGCGGCTATACGGTGTTCACGGCGGAGACCGGCAGCGAGGCGCTCGCGACTTTTGAGCGCGAGGCCATCTCGCTCGTCCTGCTGGATTTGATGCTGCCCGATATTTCCGGCGAAGAGATTTGCCGGCGAATCCGCGCCAAGTCCCGCGTGCCGATCATCATGCTGACCGCCAAGGTGGAGGAGGCCGACTTGCTCGAGGGGCTGCGCATCGGCGCGGACGACTATATCACCAAGCCGTTCAGTCTGAAGGAATTGGCCGCGCGCGCCGAGGCCCTCCTTCGCCGCGCCGCCGACGACCTCGTGCCGCTGGCTTCGAAAAGCGCCTTCGGCGGCGGCGACCTGATCGTCGACTTCGAAAAAAACACGGTGCTGAAACGACAGGCGCCGGTAGCGCTGACGCCCAGCGAGATGAAGATCCTCGCCGCGCTGATCAAGTACCCCGGCAAGGTTTTCACGCGGGAAGAGCTGATCGAGACGGCGCTTGGCGACGAGTTCGAAGGCTACGACCGCGCGATCGACAATCACATCAAAAACCTGCGGCAGAAGATCGAAGACGATTCGAAAAATCCGGCCTATGTCCTGACCGTACACGGGCTCGGCTATACCTTCGGCGGAGGGCAATAACATGAATTATTTATTTGCTTCGTTCGTTCATGACGTACCACGTGCGAAATCGGTAAAAAAACGCCCGTTTTCTTACCAATTTGCGACGCAGTACGTCATGTTCGCATTCGGCAATACAATAATGCCTTTTCGTAGCTGCGAAAAGAATGGAGCGGAACTATGCGGAGCTTGAGAACACAAATCGCCGTGGCTACCTGTATCGTGGTATTCGCCACCATTGTCGCGGCTTGTATCTTGTCCAATTATCTGACGAGCGGCATGTTCGCGGCTTGCATGGCGGCGCACTACCCGGCGGTCGCAGCTTTCTCCGTGATTTTCTCCGTGGCCATGAGCTTCATCCTGGCGCGGCAGATATCGCACCCCATCGTGAAGGCCGCCGCCGTCACCGAGCAGATCGCGGCGGGCGACTACGACGTCCGATTTGAGAGCCCGACGAAGACCACGGAACTGCACGATCTCGTTGAGGCAGTCAACCACCTCGCCGGCGCCCTTTCCAAACAGGAAACCCTGCGCAGGCAGCTCACCGCCGATGTCGCCCATGAACTGCGGACCCCGCTGACCACGCTCGGCACCCACCTCGAAGCGATGACCGAGGGTGTCTGGGAGCCCACGCCGGATCGTTTGAACAGCTGTCACGAAGAGATCCTCCGCCTCGGCAAGATGGTGTCTGATATCGAGCGGCTGGAGCGCGCTGAGGCAGACGACCTGCAACTCGACAAAACCGAGACCGATTTGTTCGCGCTGGCGCAAAGCGTGACCGACAATTTTGCCGGTGAGCTTTCGAAGAAAAATCTCAGGCTTGACCTGTGCGGAGAGGCGTCAATCGTTTCGGTTGACAAGGACCGGATCGCCGGCGTCATCGGAAATTTGATTTCCAACGCCGTCAAGTACACCCCGGACGGCGGCGGCATCCGTATCACCGTCGAGGACAAAGACAAGGCCGGCATCCTGACCATCGAAGACACCGGCATCGGAATTTCGGAAACAGACCTCCCCTATATCTTCGAGCGCTTTTACCGCGCCGACAAATCCCGCACTCGCGGCACGGGCGGCGCCGGCATCGGCCTCGCCATCGCCAAATCCGTGGTCACCGCACACGGCGGCGAAGTCACCGCCCAAAGCGAACCGGGCCAAGGCAGCCGTTTCACCATCAGCCTCCCGAAATAGTTTATAATAATTTCATGAGAATAAAACAATTTCGCCAGGCCCTGGCCGCCGCTTTGCTGTCCGCTGCGCTTGCTTTTTCTATAATCTTATCCGCGTGCAGCGTCGTGTCGGACACGCCCGGCTCTGACACTACCCCCTCTGTACCACAGGAAGATGTCATGCCCGGAGCCGTGATACCAAGCGTACAGGAGGACAATGTCACGCCTGGCCAAAGCGACACGGATGTCGCCGCAGAAGAGGACGTGGACGCGCCCGATTATATCCAAGCAGAGGTTTTGCGGGTGGTCGACGGGGATACGATCGAAGTATCGCTTGACGGCGTGAAAGAAAAAATCCGCCTGATCGGCGTCGATACGCCTGAGTCCGTACATCCTGATGCCGAGCGCAACGTGCCTTACGGGAAGGTCGCGACGGCGTTCACGAAGGAACACTTGGACGGGCAGACTGTCGGGCTGGAGTTTGACGTGCAGGAGCGCGACCAGTACGGGCGAGCGCTCGCCTATGTCTGGCTCGGCGATGTGATGTTCAACAAGCTGCTCTTGGACGAGGGGCATGCGTCGGTGTCGACCTATCCGCCCAATGTGAAATATGTTGACGAGTTCACGGCTGCGCAGAAGGCGGCGCGGGAGGCCGGCAAGGGGCAGTGGAGCTATGAGGCGGAGTCGCCGGGCAAACAGGCGCTACCCTCAGGCGGCGCCATGTATATCGGAAACTCGCGATCCATGAAATTTCATACGCTGACTTGTGAATACGGGCAGCAAATCAGTCCAAACAACGCTGTGGATTTGTCATCGCGGGACGAGGCCTTAGACGCGGGCTATGCGCCGTGCAAAGTCTGCAAGCCCTAAGATTTTAGCCGGTGTCGCCGGAATAGTTGCCGATGATAAAGGCTCTCTCGAGGGTGATCAGCCTGTTTCTTTTGTCGTGAAGCGTGCCGCGCAAGATGAATTTGCCGTCCGGGATCGTCTCGGACATGCGCCGCAGTTCGGCGGAAATCTCAGCGTCGCCTCCGGTGAAGATCACCGCGCCGTCCGGCTCGGACAGGATCTGCCAGGCCGCCGCCCCGTCTCCTTCGGCCGCGCTTGCGATCGTCACGCTTTGCGGATTGATGTGTCCGCATGCGCAATCGTCGCCGGCAAAGATGATCTCGCGGGCGCCGGTCACGCCGGCATCGCTGAAAGAGACCACGGCAAATGCGATCACGCCGACCGAGGCGGCGCCCGCAACCACGCCTGCCACTGTTTTTCCGACGGCAGTCAAACCGGGGCCGGGGAGCGGCGCCCCATGAATCGACGGCATCCACCGCAGTTCGAAAGCAGCCATCTTGGCATCCGGCAGCCCTGCCACGGATTTGAGGGCAAGCGATTTGCCAAAGACGGTCGAAGTGGCCGGGATGCCCATGCCCAAAAAGGCGCCATGTTCCGCATTTTCCAACAGCAGCTTTTTTTTCAGGGACAGCCTTGCCTTGGTCAGATTGGAGGACACGGTCTTCATGGATGTTCCCGTGACTTCTGCAATCTCCTGATAACTCAGCCCTTCGTAATAGTACATAATGATCGCGTCGCGTTTTGCCGGCGCCAGGGATCGGATTTGCTCATAAAGCTTTTCGCTCAAAGCCACATCGATCGCATAGGCTTCAGGCAGGAATTCCCTGTCTTCTTCCTCGAGGATGATGGTTTCGTCGTCGATATCGGCATCGTCATTTTTTCTTGCGCGCGCGTTGTAGATTTTGTAACTTTCGTTTCGGACGATTTTTTCGATCCAAACATGGATCGCATTGGCGTCCCGCAGATGGCGGATGCTCTTGTGCATGTGC
Organism: Eubacteriales Family XIII. Incertae Sedis bacterium; assembly: GCA_031261395.1. GTDB lineage: Bacteria > Bacillota > Clostridia > Peptostreptococcales > Anaerovoracaceae > WRMW01. The sequence goes on along the minus strand of JAISJT010000119.1, from coordinate 9,246 downwards.
AGGATCGCTTCCTGCGCGGCATCTTCGGCGTCCGCTTCGTTGTTCAGGATCGTCAGCGCCACGAAGAGGATGTCGCGCTGCTTTTCGCGGCAGAGATCTTCGAAGGCCGCGGCGTTTCCGCTGATTGCTTTGCGTGCTACTTCTACGATCTCGCGTTTTGTCACTTGCTGAACCGCTGCCCCCTCTGGCTTGTTTGGTAAAATTGACTCCTTACCGGACTATTTTTCGATTATATCATCCTTGCGAAATATTATCCAGTTTGAATCGCCGCAGGTATTTTGTTACTATTCAATTGGTCGATTGGTCGCGTTGAGTTCTCCCGAGAATTGCGGCAGGAAAAATGCTTCGGATCGTATCTAAGAAGTAGAACAGGCAGGTATGATGTTTAAGAAAAAACTCAAACAAGAAGATCTCAAGGTTCCCGGCGACGTGGTTGGCATCGGGATCGCGCCTGCGTCTTCCGTTATGAGTGATTCCCTGAAACTGCTGGCCGCAAACCGTCTACCGGACGAGAAAATGGCGGTCTTCGAAGAGAAATGGACAGCGGCCGTTCACGACGCAGCTTCCCCCTCCCGCAAAAAACCAGCCCAATGGAAAATGACGATCGGCGTCGCTGCTGCGGCCGCTGTGATCGCGGGTATCGGAATCTCGGTGACTGACGCTGAATTTTTGAAAGTGGATCTGCAGGCGAGTCTGGCGACGCAGACCACGGACGAAGAAGGACGAGCGGCCGCCTTCCGGGGCGGACGGGAGATCATATTGATCGGCAGTGATTGCGCATGCGGGCATATCAATCCGCAGGGCGTGGAACTCGCAAATTTGAAATCCGGAGACGGCGAGGCTACCTGGCAAATCCGCTCCGAATCGGACGGCGCCGTGCTCTTTACCGGCAGCGACGCCAATGTCTCTGAGGCCGTGCGGAAATTGTCCGATACGAATCAGAACGGAAGATATCTTTTGCTTTGTACTTTCCGCGGCAGCAACGAGTCTGAAGTCGTTCTCGAAAGAGCCTTCTTGGTAGGCAATTATTCCGGAGACGCTCCGGCCTGACCCCTCCCCACATTCAGCGGTTCGCCAATAATTTTTGATAGAGATGACCCTGATGGACTCTCAGTTAGGGGGGGTTGAGTATGCTCCATCAGGGTCATATAAAGGTATAAGAATAACTAATAGAGTGTTATTCTGTCTTCGCGAAAGGATCGGGCACGTTTCTGATCTTGTAAATCAGGAACAGTACGAAATGTACGACAAAGAGGATTCCCACTATCAGTGTCCATTGATTGGCCCACACCATCGGCTGGGTGAAGTCATCCAAAAGGAGCCAGGCGATCAGTGTCAGGACGCCAAGGATGATCGCCATGGCGCCGAAGAGGCCGGTTTTGCTCTTGCGGCGTTTCATCAGCGCCCCGGCGAGAAGCAGGATCGAAAGGATGATGGCCACTGCCGAAAGAATCAGCGAGATCAGACTCCATGCGCCGTTTCCGAAGAAGTTGCTTTGTGCCACACGACTGTCTTCGACCGTCACGGTTTCCGGCGCCGAGGGCGCTGCTTCCGGCACTGACTGTTCCGTGAGCGCTCCCGTCAAGGCAGGCGTCGGAGGAGTGTCAGGGGTCACCGGCGTCACAGGCACTGCCGGCGTCACGGGCGTCACAGGTGTAACGACCGACGGCTGCGGCGTAACAGGAGGCTGCGGTGTAGAGGGCGGCTGAGGTATAGAAGGCTGATCTGGCGTTACAGGCGGTTCCGGCGGCTGCGGCGGCGGTGTACCGCCGCCGTTATTATTCCACTGCGCATACAGCGTGATATTATCCGAGATGGTGAAGCTGCTTCCTGCCGCATAAGCAGTACCTGACCCGTTCGCAGCCGTATTCCAGCCCGTGAAGGTATAGTCCGTCCTTGCGAGTGTTCCCCGCGAGGCCACCGTCACCTTCGTACCATGTGTTTGCGAAGCCGTCGCCGGCGCCGTGCCGCTTGTATTGCCGTTTCCGTTGTAGGTCACCGTATGGGAATCCCTTCCGAAGGTTGCCCTATAGGTCGCGTCCGCCGTGATGACAGCCGTACCCGCGGGAATGGCAGGAGACCAGCCGGTAAAGACGTAGTGACTTGCCGCAACCGGCGTGGGAACAGTGATCCCCGCCGCCGACCAAACGGCGTTTGGCTCCGCCGGGAAAGAATTTGTACCCGACAGGCTTCCGCCCGAACCGGCCACGAAGCGGACCGTCAAGACTAGATTGCCGCAGCCCCAGTGGTAGGGACGGATCTCCCAGTCGGAAAATACGTCAGCCTGACTTGTGACCGGAGCCTCGTCCAGCGCACCGGATTCCTGTTTTGAAAATGTCCAGCGCTGCACGGAAGGTGTGGGATTGCCGTTGATGATCGATTGGATGCTGCGCGTCTGCAGTTTCGTCTTTTCGTTGAGATCCGAAAAAGCATTTCGGAAGGCGCGGAATTTGTCGACCTCTGACTGAGATAGCTTCGGGAACCTGAACACGTCGTTGATCTGGAAGCTCTCGCCGCCTGCGGAGAAGAACATTCTGTCGACAAAGTACTCGTCTACGACTGTGATGCCCTGCGGAATATTAAAGACGCTGTTCATCGTAAAGACGGAATTGTAGCAGCGTTCGAATATACGGTGGGCAAATTGCACCGCAGTGATAGTGGTAATGCCCTGCGGGAGGTTGAAGACGCTGTTCATCGTAAACGCATCGCCGTGGCAGAAGATGAACATGCGACCGGCAAAAGCGCCTCCGACAGTGGTGATATCCGGCGGGAGATTGAATATAGAATTCATATTAAAGGCATTGCCGTGGCAGCTATCGAACATGCTGTTCGCAAAGCTATCCCCTACGGCAGTGATGCCCTGCGGAAGATTGAAGACATTGTTCATATTGAAGACCGGTCCGGAACAGGATGCAAACATACTCTCGGCAAAATGACCTCCGACGGTAATGATCACCGGAGGAAGGTTGAATATGCTGTTCATTTGGAAAGCGTCTCCGCTGCACTCCTGGAACATGCCAAGCGCAAAATCATCACCTGCCGCCGTAATGCCCTGCGGCATATTGAATACCGAATTCATCGTAAACGCGTTACCGGAATCGTATGCGAATATGATCCCGGCAAAACTGCTGCCGACCGTTACGATGTTCGGCGGGAGATTGAAGACAGCATTCATATTGAAAGAACTTCCGGGACAAGCGCTGAACATAGCATTGGCAAAATCGTCGCCCACAGCTGTGATGCCCTGCGGAAGATTGAAGACGGAATTCATCGTAAAGGCGTCTCCTGAACAATCGTAGAACAAATACTCGGCAAAGCCGATCCCGGCGGTTTCGATGGTATTCCATGCAGCCGGATCGAAGTTGAACAAGGATCCCATCGTGAGGCTCCTGCACTGATTGAACGTAAATGCCCATTCAAACTTAGGCGGCAGAGCGGTTCCGGCAATCTGGGCGGGAGTCCTTGTCATCTGCGGCAATATGGGCGACAGCACGCCCGTGACCTTGTTCCTGTTTGCCTGCGCGTTTGCATCCGTATAGTTGTTCCATCCGAAACCGAACGCGCCGAGCCAAGCCTCCCCTGTACCCGCCGGATAGATCGTGATCGGGTAGTCGGTGTTGGATGCGGGGTAGTCGTGGGGGATGCCGCTGCCAAGACTTCTTATGGTGCTGTCCGTCTGACGCTCGATGGGACTTCCATCGCCCCAGTTGATCCACCAATCATAGGCGTTGGACGGAAGATTTGCGGCGTCATTGAGATGATACAGTTCAGAAGCGTTATCTCCGAGATACCCCGATGTGGGCAGCAGGAAGCTATGGTCCGCGCCGCTGTTTGCGGTGATCTTGAAACCGCTGAGATCCGACGTGCCGACGGCGTATGCATTGTTGTCGGCTTCATCGATCAACAGATTCGATGATGTACCCCTGACTTCGATATGGTTGTTGATATTCGTTCCTACATCGGCAGGCTGCGCTGTGTAGACAAAATACAGGGTCAGCGAATCGCCGGAGACGCCGTTCGTGGACAGCGTAATATAGGAGGGAGATTCGGGATAGGTACTGCCTGTGGCTACTTTATTGGTGAGCGCGGAATCGCTGTACCAGTCTCCGCTCAGGCTCTCAACGATCCTGACTTGATCCGCGTTGACAACAGGTCTCTCATATCCGACGTGGTTTATCCCGCCGAGATTTGTCAAAGTAATCTTATAGACCGCATCGCTGCCGGCCCTGATCGGTGCGATACTGAAGTCGTCCTTGACGATGGAGAGGACGAGATCGCCGCAGCCCCAGTTGTAGGAGTGAATTTCCCAGTCGGTGAACCTCCTTAGGCTATTTGCCACCTGACCATACGACCGCGAAAATGTGTAACGCGCATACTCGGGTGTTTCATTTCCGTTGATGATAGAACTTACGGTGCGGGTTTGTTTTGCAGTAAGGGCCCCTTGACTTGAAAATACCTGATCGAATACATCGGGTTTATTTACTTCACCGGAATCAAGCTTGGGAAATTGAAAGACATCATTGATCTCAAAATTAACACCGGCAAGACAACCATAAAACATAGTTCGTGCAAAACCTGCTTCAACGGTCGTGATCCCTTGAGGAATGTTGAATACGGAATTCATCGTAAAGACCGCATTATAACCTGTGGAAAACAGCCCATGGGCAAAGCCCAAACCTACCTCGGTAATATTCTCGGGGAGATTAAAAACATCACTCATATTGAAGGAATTTCCGGGGGAGAAAGATTGGCATCCATAGAACATATTTTCTACAAAATAATCTCCAACGCTGACGAGGTCTTCCGGAAGATTGAAGACATCGTTCATGGTAAAATCGATCCCATCACATCCTCTGAACATATTCGCGGCAAAACAATCGCCGACGGTGGTGATTCCGGCCCATGCCGACTGATCGAAAGTAAAATCAGTGCCCATCTCTATGTTTCTGCATTGATTAAAGGTATTTGCCCACTCGTAATCCGGTGGAAGCGCAATACCCGAAATCTGATCGGAGGTCCTGGTCATCTGCGGAGTGATGGCAGAGAGGACACCAGTGAGTTTTTGCTTATTGCTCACATAGATTGGTGCGCCCGCATGCGTGAAACCAAACGCGCCGAGCCAAGCTTCTTCGGAGTCCGCCGGAGAGATCGTGATCGTGTATGGCGTGCCAGGATTGACGGCACCGTAATCATGCGGGATACCGCTCATAAGGGCGGCACTGCCCGTCACATGCTGTACAGTACCGTCGCCCCAGTCGACAAGCCAATCATAGGTGTTATTCGTGTTAAAGATCACATCGCTCTCACCATTGCTTTCGTTATAGACATGGTCACCATAGCCATAACTACCTAACGTACTGCCGAGATAGCCCGATGTGGGCAGGATGAAGCTGTGGTCGCTGCCGCTGTTTACGGTGATCTTAAATTCTTCCGTGGAAGCCTTTTTCACAAAGACCGTCTTGTCTGCGGCGGAGGTGAGTTTGGTGTACGGACCCGGCGTGGTAGAAGTGACAGCCTCCGTGCCGACCTCCGCGACGCTGTGGATGTCCTTGCCCGAATCTGTTGTCTGCGCCGTATAGACGAAATACAAGGTGAGGGAATCGTTAGCGTCTCCGGCAGCGTCTAAGGGAATGTATGTTGTCGGATTTTCGGGATATGTGCTGCCGGTGCCTACCAACGTCGTGAGCGCGGAATCACTGTACCAATCGCCGTTCAGACTTTCTTTGATCTTGAGTTTGTCGTCAGCGGTAAAGGCTCTGTCCGTACTCGACAGCGTGATCTCATATACCGCAATATCGCCGGCAAGTATCGGAGAGGGACTGATCGCCGTATTGGTGAACGCAAGGAAATAATCTCCGCAGCCCCAATTCAGAGGATTGATGTACCAATCTTCAAAAAACGCCGCCTGACTCGAATACACAACGGCATTGTGAGCCTCATTCATCCCCGAGAACGTTAAGCGTTGTCCGGATGGCGCGGGATTGCCATTGATAATCTCTTTGATGTCGCGTGTTTGCAGCAAACCGCCGCTTGGGAATCCCGCGAGCGTATACCTGAATACATCTGTCTTATCCACTTGATCTTGTGCGAGCGCCGGAAACTTAAAGACATCGTTTATCTGAAAGCTTCTCCCCGGGAATTCGAAAGTGCGGTCTAAAAATCCGGTACCGACAGTGGTGATCCCCTGCGGAATATTGAAGACCGGACTCATCGTAAAGATATTGTTTGCGGTAAGGTGCGAAAACATGTTTGCAGCAAAATCGATTCCGGTGGCGGTAATTCCCGGAGGAAAATTGAAGATGTCGTTCATGGTGAAATTCGCTCCGAGACAGTTGGAAAACATTCTACCGGCAAAATTGTCGCCTACGGCGCCGGTGATTCCCTGCGGGAGATTGAAAACGGAATTCATGTTGAAAGCATCCCCAACGCAGCTGAAAAACATTTCACAGGCAAAGTTGCTGCCGGTAGCTGCGGTAATACCGGGAGGAAGATTGAAGATGTCGTTCATGGTAAATGCATTGCCGCCGCAACTAACGAACATATCGGCAGCAAAATTCCAGCCAATCGTGGTGATCCCCTGCGGGAGATTGAAGTCCCTGCCCATCGTAAACGTATCACGGTTACAATTGTCGAACATATTGGCCGCAAAATTGTCACCTACTGTGGTGATATTCTCCGGAAGGTTGAAGATATCGCTCATTTCAAACCTGTTACCGACCCCGTTACAATGGGCAAACATGTGATCGGCAAAATAGTCGCCGGCTGCGGTGACGGGCGCCCATGCTGTCTGGTCGAAGGTGAAGTCCTCACCCATTTTTACATTGATACAAGAGTTAAATGTATCTTGCCATTCACAATTCGGCGGCGGCGCACTTCCGTTGATCTGGGCAGCGGTTCGCGTCATTGCCGGTAAAATCGGTGACATGACCTCTAAAACCTTAGGCCTGTTTTCTGGACTATTGGCATTACTAAGCTCAGTGGAAGCTGAAAAGCCGAACGCAGCAAGCCATTTCTCTACAGGCCAGGAATTTGGGGTGATCGTGATCACATAGTCCTTATTGGCATCAGCATAATCGTGAGGAATATAACTATAAATTCCGTTCGCGTTATCAAAACCGGAAGCGCTTGAAACCCCTCCCCAGGATTCAGTCACACCATCTCCCCAGTCGATGAGCCAATCAAATTCAATTCCGTATATACCGCCGCCAAGCTGACCGGTCAGTGGGATCAGGAACTTCTGATCGGAGCCGCTGTTGATCTTGAAGACAAAACTTCCGAAATAGGATTCAAGCGGCTGAACCTCATCCTCCGCGCCGCCCAAAACCTCCGCCGCATCGAAAAGTTCGCCGCCGACCGGGTCCGCGCCGCGAGGTGCCTCTACGACCAAATCTTCACTCTCGGTCAGATCCTCGCCGCTCAGCTCGTCTACGGCCAAATCTTCGACATCGGACGGATCCTCGTCAACCACCTCGACCGTATCATCAGTGACCGAATCTTCAGAAGAAATCTCTTCCTCCGAAAGATCGCTCTCCGGGAGCGGATCACTGCCCTCCGTATCTGCCGCCATCGCCATCTGCGGGATCATCAGGATGACCATCAGCGCCGCAAGCAGAAACGCCAACGTCCTTTTTGTAAACATGCCAATACCATAATTCTTTTTCATTTTTTTGACTCCTTGGGCTTTGCCCCGTCGCTTGACTTCCCCCTGCAACTGATTGTCACGACAGCCAAATCGAATTTTTCCTGCCGTTATATAGTCTTTGATACAAATCCAATAAATTTTCCTGCCACTTTTTCCAAAAAAAATTGCAGGGGTCTGTCATTCCCCCGCAGGCGGTTAGAGTTCACACCGACGTCATTCCCTCGCCAAACTGAAATTTGCGCCCCCGTCATTCGCCGACTTGATCGGCGAATCCATGGCCGTGACCCCGTGCTTGACCCGGGCGAACGAAACGCTGGGGATCTTTGCGCAAAGTGACGACAATTCGAGTTTTTGCACTCTCTGATGACGTTTTTCTCGTACTGCCGTCAATTTGCGTAGAAATAGGGTCTCTTTTTTACGGAAAATGACGGCTGTACGAGTTGTTGGCGTGGCAGCTCTTTTCTCGTACACTGGTTCCCTGTCTTCACCCCGACAAATTCGAATTTGTCGTGGAGTGTCGCCGAAGCGTAGCGAACGGTTTAAGGTGAAGTCTTAAAAGAATGCCTCAGTTTGCCGGGCGCCATGCCGCCTGCGGCGGGGGACGCTCTGCTAATGTATTACGGTAGTCGCTTGCTTGCGCAAGCGCCCTTGATTTCCATTTCTAAAAGGCGATGACACACAGGCTTTATTGGCTGGCGATATAGGTGTAAGTGTTGGCAAATTCGAATTTGCGCCTCTGTCATTGCGGGCGCCGCCACCTCTGTCATTGCGGGCACTGACCCGCAATCCATAAATAATATTGAGCAAGCTAAGTTAAATACCTGCTGCCAATCACTTTACGCAAAATGACGTTGTTAAGAAAAAGTAACCCATATTCAGATAGACTTTTCTTAAAAATGAAATTCTCCGCACAATAAAGCCTTATTTTCTACGCAAAATGATGTTTTTCAGAAAAGTTTTTTGAACAGCGGTGCGCGAAAACGGAAACCCTTCATGAAAGTCGCCCGGAAATATGAATTTGCACGTTTGTTCGCGCTGAATAATTTGTTTTTGCAATACACCGCGTACAAACGTCAAAATACATCCGGCAAACTATCGAGTCGAGCGTATTAGTAAAATAGATGGCAATCCTTACACCTATCTCGCCAGCCAACAATGTCCGTATATCACCGCCTTTTAGAAATGGAAATCAAGGGCGCGAGCGCAGCGAGGGCCTACCGTAATACATTAGCAGAGCGTCCCCCGCCGCAGGCGGCACTGCGCCCGGCAAACTGAGACATTCTTCTATGACTTCACCTTAAACCTTTCACTACGCTTCGGCGAGAATCTCACATGATACGGCGGCAGCAGCACTTTACATAAGCAATCATTTGATATACAATATAGTCAAATGATAGTGTTTGTGAATCAAATGAGGAAGGAGGTATCATTATGAATTCTACATTGACGGTCCGAATCGATGAAAAAACAAAGCAATCGTTCACCGAAATGTAAGCGTACAATCATGAGCGCATAGTTATCACAACGAGATCATGAAACAATACTCCTCAAGTAGTTACAGTGTGACAGCGAGAGGAGTTTTTCATGGGCAAAGAAAACAGTGA
>JAISJT010000053.1 GCA_031261395.1 Eubacteriales Family XIII. Incertae Sedis bacterium | reverse complement strand
CATTCTATTTGATGTATCCACGGAAACGCAAAGGCATCCCTCCGGAAACATCCTTTAACTTGTGGCTGGGTTGTTGCCGAATCTGCAGTATCTGCGGGAATGACAACAAACATCGCTCGCCAAATTTCAGTTCATATGTCTGAATTGACACGTAGCGGCGTGTGGATTTGGCTCCGGATTGCCGCGCTTCGCTCGCAATGACGGAAGGTGTGATATACTTCTTGCATGTTTGTAGACAGAGCGCAAATTGTGATTCGGAGCGGGAAAGGCGGCGACGGGGCCGTTTCTTTTCGTCGCGAGCCGTTTGTGCCGAACGGGGGACCGGACGGCGGGAACGGGGGCAAGGGCGGCGATGTGATTTTTGCGGCGGACCGCAATCTACGTACGCTGATGGATCTGCGCTATATGAAGAAGTACAAAGCGGAGCCGGGTCAGGCAGGGATGAGTTCGAATAAATACGGCAAGGGCGGCGAGGATCTGGTGATTCGGGTGCCGCTCGGCAGTGTGCTCATTGACGAGGCGTCGGGGGCTTTTATGGCGGACTTGTCGGAGGACGGCGCGCGGTTTACGGCGGCGATCGGCGGCAAGGGCGGTCAGGGGAACAGCAATTTCAAGAACAGCGTGCGGCAGGCGCCCAATTTTGCGGAAGCGGGGACCGAGGGGCAGGAACGCACGGTGGTGATCGAGCTGAAGCTCATCGCAGACGTCGGAATCATCGGGCTGCCGAACGTTGGGAAATCAACCTTTCTGGCGGCGTCGACCGGCGCGAAGCCGAAGATCGCGAACTATCATTTCACGACGATCGCGCCGAACCTCGGCGTGGTGGAACTGGCCAATACGGGATTTGTGCTGGCGGATATCCCCGGGCTGATCGAGGGGGCGGCGGGCGGCGCCGGGCTCGGACATGATTTCCTCAAACATGTGGAACGGACCCGATTGCTAATTCATGTCGTAGACGCGGCGGGGTCGGAGGGGCGTGAACCGCTGGACGACTATCATGCCATTCGCAAGGAAATGGCCGAATACTCACCTTTGCTCATGGAAAAACCTGAAATCGTATGCCTGAATAAGATGGACATCGCCGACGTGAATAGCGATGCATACAAGGCTCTCCTCGCGTATCTCGAGGCGGAGCAAATTTATTATTATACTATCAGCGCTTATACGGGACAGGGCGTGCGCGAGGTGCTGAATGTGGTGGCAAGCCGGCTGGCGGAGATCGACCGCGATGCGGCGGAGCGGGTGGGAAAGACGCCGCTGTACGGCGATCAGTCGCAGTGGATGCGCGTGACGCGGATCGAGGACGACATGGATTACAAGGTCGTGAAGATCGCAATCGAGGAGGACGGCACCTATGTGCTTTCCGGAAAGCAATTGCACAAGATTTTTGATTCGACGAATTTTAATGATCCGGAGTCGCTGGCCTATCTCGATAAGTATTTGCGGACGAACGGCGTGATTCGCAAATTGAAGGCGCGCGGGCTTGTGGACGGAGGGACCATCCGGATCAAGGATTTCGATATGGAGTGGCATGACGACGAGTAGGGCGGCGGCGCGGCGGAAATATCAGTCGATCTTGGAGGCGCTCGGGGTGCCGGAGCATGTGAAGCGGCATTGTCTGGCGGTCGGGGATGCGGCGGCGAATATCGCGGCGGCTTTGTTGGCGGCGGATGGTTTGATGACTGGCGTGGATTCGCCGATCAAGTCGGCGAATGACAGGGGGGGCAAGTCGGCGAATGACGGGGGGCTGAGCGGGCAGATTGATTGGGATACGGTGCTGGCTGCCGGGTATTTGCATGATATGGCGCGGGCGCACAAGGACCATGATACGCTCGGTGCGGAAATGATGCGCGGGGCGGATTTTGCGCGTTTTGATATGGATGACGATTTGCGCGCGGCGGCGGCTTCTGTCATTGCGGGGCATATGAAGCTCGACTTTCCGGAGCATGCTGCGGAGATGAATACGGCGGCGGTGGTTTCGCTGGCGGACCGGGTGGTGAATCAGGACCGATATGTCGGCTATGCGGCGCGCATGGAGGATCTGCTGCGGCGTTATCAGGGCAATGAGGAAGTCGAGGCGCGCGTGCACCGCAATATGGAAAAGGCGCTGCGGCTGATCGATGAGATCGAAGCGCTGACGGGCAAGTCCTTGCGCGAGATCGCGACGGGCGGGCGCGTGGATATTGAGGGCGTGCTGCTTCGGGCCGAGCGGCCGGGGCGCTATATCGGCGGCGAAGTCAATTCGATCGTGAAGGATTGGAAGGATACTGCCTTTCATTTTTGCTTTGCCTTTCCGGATCTGTACGATATCGGGATGTCTTATACGGGGTTTCAGATCCTCTACGGGTTGATGAACGAGCGGGCAGACTGCCTGTGCGAGCGGGTCTTTGCGCCGGCTACTGATATGACTGCGTTGATGGAGGCCGAGGGGCTGCCGCTGTTTTCATTGGAAAACCGCATGCCGATACGGCGTTTTGATATGGTCGGTTTCACCCTGCAATATGAGCTTTGTTATACGAATGTCGTGCGCATGCTGAAGCAGGCGGGCATCCCGCTGTATGCGGCGGACCGTAGCGCGAATGACCCGATCGTGGTGGCGGGCGGACCGTGCGCGGCGAACGCGGAGCCGGTGGCGCCGTTTTTTGACCTCGTCTGCGTTGGCGACGGCGAGGAAGTTATGCCGGCGTTGGCTGATTTGTATATTGCGAATCACACAAGAGACAGGGAGGCTTTTCTGCGCGAGGCGTCGAAGATCACGGGCGTGTACGCACCGGGGTTTTATGAGCCGGTGTACGCTGGATCCCGGGTCAAGCCCGGGATGACAATAGGTGAAGAATCCGGGATGACAATAGGTGACGAATCCGGGATGACAATAGGTGACGAATCCGGGATGACAATAGGTGAAAAATCCGGGATGACAATAGGTGAAGAATCCGGGATGACAACGAGTGACGAATCCGGGATGACAACTTTTGTCGGATATGAAAAGAAGTTCGCGAATTTGCCCGATCGGATCGAACGGGCTGCTGTCGCCGATCTGGAAACGGCGTATTTTCCCGTCGCCCCGGTCACCGCCCATATCGAGACCGTGCATGACCGCGCGGCTGTCGAGATCATGCGCGGCTGTTACCGCAAATGCCGGTTTTGCCAGGCGAGTTATGCATGCGCCGGCGTGCGCAAACGCTCGCCCGAACGCATCAAAGACTTGCTGTTCAAAACCCTCGCCAACACCGGCTACGACGAAGTCTCGCTGCTTTCGCTGTCGACCGGCGACTATCCCGGCATCGAGACCTTAGTGACCGAATTGATGGAAGAATTGGCAGGTCAGGACGTCTCGCTCTCGCTGCCGTCCCTGCGCCTCGACTCACTGAAAACCGAGACCCTCGCGAAGATCGCCGAATACAAGCGTTCGGGCCTGACCTTCGCGCCCGAAGCCGGCACCCAGCGCCTGCGCGACGTCATCGGCAAGCAAATCACTGAAGAAGACCTGCTGCACGCGCTTGAAATCGCGCTGCCCCTCGGTTTTACGAAATTCAAATTTTACTTTATGATCGGACTGCCCACCGAAACCTTTGAGGATCTCGACGGCATTGCCCGGCTTGCCCAGATCACGATCCAGAAAGCCAAGCAGATCGTCAGGGAGCAGGGCGTGCCGTACCGATTCAACCTGTCGGTCAGCGCCTCGAACTTCGTCCCCAAACCGGGCACACCCCTCGAGCGCGCCCGAGGAGACTCCGAAGAAACCCTTATCGAAAAAGTCCGCTACCTGAAAGACGCCGTCCGCCGCGTAAAGGGCGCAGGCTTCAAATTCCACGACACGCGCATGAGCCGCATCGAAATGCTGCTCGCCAAAGGCGATCGCCGCGTGGCCGAAGCGGTAAGGATTGCCGCCGAAAAAGGCGCTGGTTTTGACAGCTGGCGCGAATATTTTGATTATAATATTTGGCTGCACGCATTCGAGGAAGCTGGTCTGCCGGCTATGGATCTCTACGCCGAGACTCCGGGAGACGGTGGCGAGCAAGCGTTGCCGTGGGATTTGATAGTACCGGGCAAGGCGTATGCAGGTAGTGTGAAATGAAATACGTGATTGAATTTTCAAAGACCGGCCGCTGCGCCTATATATCGCACCTCGATCTCGCCCGTGCCTTGCTGCGCGCTCTGCGCATGACCGGCCTGCGGCCGGCGTACTCTCAAGGCTTCAACCCTCATCCAAAGATGAGTATCGCGCTGCCGCTGTCGCTCGGCCAATCGTCGGTCTGCGAGCTGATCGAGATCGAAATCGGCGAAGGCCAAACCGGGGCAAACGCCGCCAACGCGCTAAATGACCGTTTGCCGGACGGTATTCGTGTGCTGTCCGTGCGCGAAAAGCCGGCAGCTTATCCGAAACCGCTGGCGTCCTATGTGAAGGCTGCAGAATATGAAATCCTGTGCGACGGTATTTTTGATGCCAATGAGCGGCTGGCTGCATTTTTTGAATGCAAGCAAGTCCTGATTCAAAAAACCTCGAAAAAAACCGGTCAAACCGTGGAGAAAGATATCCGCCCGGATATGCTCTCCTACACCGTAAAGAAAGAACTGAAAGGCTGGCTGCTTTGCCGCGTGACCCTGCGGGCAGAAGGCGGCGCCGTGCTCAGCCCCAGGACTTTTTTCGACGCCTTTGTCCGCAATTGTCATTCCCGCACAGATTGTCATTCCGGCGCAGATTGTCATTCCCGCGAAGGCGGGAATCTATATGTGCCCAGTATCACGCGGACGGCGATTTTGGGCGACGGCGGGGCAGTGCTTTCCGGGACGCCACGGTGAGTAATTTGAAAGGGCTTTCGACAAACGCACTGAAGATCATTGCGATCATTTGTATGGCGCTGGATCATGCGCCTTTCATCGCGGTGGATTCCAAAGCTGTTTACTATGATTTTCCGTGGTTTTTGCTGCATGCGGTGGGGCGTATCACGGCGCCGATCTTTTTCTACCTGCTCGCGGTCGGATACCGGCGCACGCGCAACGCCAACCGGTATACATTGCGGCTTCTTGTTTTCGCACTGATCAGTTATGTTCCTTACGTGTGGTATTTCGAAGACGCGCCGCCGGACGCTTCCAATTTCACGCACTTAAATGTGATCTTCACAATGCTCTTTGGACTTCTGATGCTGCGTTCGATTCACGAGATTCCGTCAAAACCGCTGAAAGCTGTGGGTGTGGCGCTCTGTCTGCTCGGCGCGTTCTACGCCGATTACGGACTGTACGGAATGGCGATTATCCTTGTGTTTGACCTTTGCCGCGGAGATAGGGGGCGCACAATCCTTGGCTTTGGCGCGGTCTGCATGGTCTATGTTTACAAAAACGTCATGACGATCGTCGGTGACGGACCGGACGCGCTGACAGCGATGTTCAGCGCTTGGCAGACGCCGCTCTATGCTCATTATTTCATCGTCCAGCTCTGCCAGCTCATCCCGCTAACGCTGATTGCGGCTCATCGGCTATGGCAGCCTGACGCCAACGAGGAAAGGCCCGGATTCATTGCAAAATGGGGATTCTACATCTTCTATCCGGCGCATATTATTATTCTCTTGACGATACGCAACTATTATTTTTAGTCCTTCACAAGCTTTGTGTAATTTATTTTAATTATTGTAAAAATATACTTGACAAGCCTATTAAATGCCATTATTATCTAAATACAGGTAATAAATCAAATGATTGGTTATTTGGAGGCAACGATGAGTCATACCATCCAGACGTTTTTTTCAGCGATGATCGAGGATCCCAAGCGGCGCAAGCAGGCATTGGTCTCTGCGGTCGTGATCCTTGTTGTGATGATCGGACTCGCGCGTTATGCATCACAGACCGATCCCGGCGTCGGCGCGATTGTGCGCGGCGATACGGCATCCGGCGTCGGACAGGCAGCAGATCAATCGCCGGATACACAAGGACTTGCCGCAGCCGATGAAACAAGCGCTATTCAGGGAGATACGGCGAGTGATTCCGCCGGATCCTCTGTTGACATAAACCCCCTAACAGTCGGCGAAGACGGCGGCGGACCACCTCCCGCCGCTGTCTTCATCGATGTCGGAGGCGCCGTGGTCAGACCCGGCGTGATCGCACTGCCGCCGGGTTCACGCATTACGGATGCAATCGAGGCTGCGGGAGGGCTGACGGAAGCAGCCGATGTATCGGTTATCAATCGCGCTCAGGTGGTGGCGGACGGCGACAAACTGTATATCCCAACGGCCAAAGAGGTCGAAAACGGTCAACTCAAGCCAAGCGTTGGCTTAGTGATAGGAGAGGGCGGGTTTTCCGGTGCGGCGGCAGGTGGCAGCGCTGCGGCACCGGAAACTGTCTCATCGGCCGGTAATGCGCCCGGGACGGACGCGCAGAGCCGCATCAATCTCAATACGGCGGACGCCGAGACCCTGCAGCTGCTAAACGGCGTCGGACCGGCGACTGCACAAAAAATCATAGACTACCGCAGCGCCCACGGGCAATTCAAACGCATAGAAGACATCATGAATGTGAGCGGGATCGGTACGAAGACCTATGAGAAATTAAAAGACAAGATTTGCGTGTGAGATATCAGGCGCAAAAATAATAATTGCGTTCTGATGATAAATTTGCTATCATGAATAAGGAGTCACAAACAATGGCTTACGAAATTGAATTTTACTTTGACGCGCAGGGAAACTGTCCTGTACAGGATTTGCTGGACTTGTTGGAAACGGCTAACGGGAAAGCGGCACGGATAAAATACGAACAAATTTTTCGGTGTATCCGAATGCTAAAATTGAAAGGCAAGACAATCCGTGAACCGCACGGGAAACATTTGAAAGATGAAATATGGGAGCTAAGACCGGGAGACGAAAGAGTTCTGTTTGCTGCGTTTGATGGATCGAAATTTGTTTTGCTGCATCCGTATATGAAAAAAACGCAAAAGACACCGATGGCTGAAATCAAAAAAGCAAAGCAGGAATTCGCTGATTACATGAGGCAAAGGAAATGACAAGGACAAAACCGAAAACTTGGGATCAATATGAAAAGGCTGCCCTTGCCAAGGGTGCGATTTCTGCGGAAGATCTGCGGTTGATGGATGCGGAAATAGAAATCCTTCATGCGCTTGCCGAAGCAAGAGCAGAATGCAATTTGTCTCAGCGCGATCTTGAGAAACTATGCGGAATCAAGCAAAGCGCCATATCCAGAATAGAAACCGGTGTGCATTCCCCGGAAATCGGAACAACGCTTCGCCTTCTCGCAGCCCTTGGAAAAACACTAAAGGTTGTCCCGCTGGCTGAGGATTTTTGACGTCGTTGTATCGAGATTCCCGCCTTCGCGGGAATGACCATGGCGGGCGAACATATTTTCGCGCATTTCATTCTTGTATATGGTAAAATCGGGGTATGGAACAGCATAGTTTGTTTGAGGATCAGGCTTACGCGCCTTTGGCTTCGCGGATGCGGCCGGATACGCTCGAGGGGTATTTCGGGCAGCGGCATTTGCTGGGCGAGGGGAAGGCTTTGCGGCGGCTGATCGAGAGCGACCGCATTCCTTCGATGATCTTTTGGGGGCCGCCGGGCGTGGGGAAGACGACGCTCGCGCGTATTATTGCGAAACATACGAATGCGCATTTTATTGATTTTTCGGCGGTCACAAGCGGGATCAAAGAGATCCGCGGCGTGATGGAAAAGGCCGAGAGCAATCGCTTTCTTGGGCAAAAGACTATTGTTTTTGTCGATGAGATCCACCGTTTCAACAAGGCACAGCAGGACGCTTTCCTGCCTTTCGTGGAGAAGGGCAGTATCATCTTGATCGGCGCTACGACCGAGAACCCGAGTTTTGAGATCAATTCGGCGCTGCTTTCGCGCTGCCGGGTCTTTGTGCTCAACCCGCTTTCGGAAGAGGATATTCTCGAACTGCTGCGCCACGCGCTGACGGTATTGAACAAGGAAGAAGAGACCCAGCTTGTCATTGACGACAAATACCTCGCGATGCTCGCGTCGTTTGCGAACGGCGACGCCCGTGTGGCGCTGAACACGCTCGAAATGATCTCCACCAATGCAGAAGCACTCGCCGGTGGCAACGGGGAGGCCAAGGCTGGGACTATCGTCGTAGACGATCAGACGATGGAACAGTTCATTGGGCGCAAATTCCTGCTTTA
>JAISJT010000049.1 GCA_031261395.1 Eubacteriales Family XIII. Incertae Sedis bacterium | reverse complement strand
CTCAATGCTGCTATGCTGCTCGTTGCCTTTTTTGTCAATCGGGGCTGGATCGGAATTGCGACCTTTCTGATCCTGGCGTTCACCGGCGGCATTGCGCAGCTCACGTCCGGCTTGATAGGACCCTTTGTCGCCTCTCTGGATATCCGCATCGTGATCCCGCTCGTGATCGCAGGGCTCTTGCTGCAGTGCTTTGGCGTAGCGCTCTGTATCGTTTCCGATTTGGGCGTCGGACCCTACGATGCGGTGTATCTCATTCTAAGCGAGCGCCTGCACATCTCGATCCGAACTTGCCGGATCGCAATGGATCTTTCCTGCGCCGTCATCGGTCTGCTTCTCGGCGGCGTGGCAGGTTTCGTCACCGTCTTCGCAGTTGTGTCGATGGGCCCGGCCATCAATATGCTTGTAAAAATATTAGAGCGCCTCCCTCTGATCAAAAACGCAGGAGATTTTGCATTGAAGAAAGACGGCAACGCATAATTCATTATTGAATCGCGATAACCAAGCGGTGATTCATTGTTGAATTGAGTTTGGGTGAAAACAAGATCGAATCTTGACTCACGGGTTCGGTCTTGTTTTTTTATTACAGTGGTATTTCAAGGGAAATGATGTATACTGTGAATGCAGGAATGAGTTGGCATATTATTTGCTTATTATAATATGGCAGTTAATGCAATGCGTATTGAGTTAAGGAGGATGGAAATGAAGCAAACACGTATCACAGAAGTCAAGGCCTACGATGCAATCGGACACTACGGTGTTTCGACTATGCGCCTGCAGGGCAAGGAAGAGACCGGCATCACCAAGTTTTGGGTGGGCAAGTCGATCTTTCTCCCGGGCGGCGGCGCGGACTGGGGCTATGAGGACAATCCCAACGAGAAGGTGTATTTCGTTCTGAGCGGCGAGATGACTGTCTCCTCGAAGGACGAAAAATTTGTGCTCAAAGAGGGCGATTCGCTCTACATCGGGCCCAACGAAGGCCGTTCGATGAAGAACGAGACCAACTTCGCTTGTGAACTCCTGGTGGCTATCACCTATCCGGCCGAGTAAGGTAAAAGGAAGGTTATTGAAATTATGACAATCAAGAAAGTCGCGGTACTTGGGTCTGGCCTGATGGGAAATGGCCTGACGCAGGTATTCGCAAGGGACAAAGACACGTCTGTCGTGCTGCGTTCCAGATCAATGAAGGCCAATCCTTTGGACGGCATCCGTGCAAACCTTGATCAGCTCATCGAAAACGATGCGATGACCGAGGAAGAGGCGGGTGCTATTTTGTCGCGAATCAGTTTCACCGACGATATGGAGGAAGCGCTCAAGGATACGGATCTCGTCGTCGAGTGCGTGCCCGAGGTCATGGAGATCAAGCAGGATATGTTCCGTGATATAGAACCGCTCGTGCGCCCCGATACGATCCTCGCGACCAATACGTCGGTCATGAGTATCACGGAGATCGCGTCCAAGACGCAGAAGAAAGACCGCGTGGTCGGCACGCACTTCTGGAACCCGCCTTACCTGATCCCGCTGGTGGAAGTGGTCAAGGGCGAAGAGACTTCGTTTGATGTGCTCGACGCCACCTACGACTATCTGAAGAAGATCGGCAAGAAGCCCGTCAAGTGTCTGAAGGACGTGCAGGGTTTTGTCGCCAATAGGCTCCAGCATGCGATTTGGCGCGAGGCGCTGTATGTCGTCGAAGCAGGCATAGCTGACGCCGCGACGGTGGATGAAGCGCTGAAGTACGGCCCGGGACTGCGCTGGCCGCACCTTGGGATCCTTGAAAATGTGGACATGATCGGAACCGACCTGTCGCTGAATATCCAGCGCGGCGTCATTCCGTATCTTGCCGACAACAAGACGCCGTCGCCTCTGCTCGAAAAGCTGGTTGCCGACGGCAAGATCGGCTTCAAGACGGGCGAAGGCTATCAGAAGTGGACGCCGGAGGAGGCCGCTGCGCGCAATCTCGCGCTGCGCGAGTACCTCATCAAAGTCACAAAGGATCTAAAATAATGTCCGTTATCACTTCGTTTTAGCATCAGAGAGAGAAGAGAAGAAAGGAAGTTAACATGGGAAAGAAAGTATTTGTAGATCTGGCGCATCCGTTCAGCGCAGAGATTCCGCGCTGGCCGTATTTTGACAAGCCGGTCATCGACAACGCGCATACGATGGCAAAGGGCGGCGTCCTGACCCAGAAGATCACATGCACGATGCATACCGGAACGCACTGCGACGCGCCGCGTCACGTCATGGAAATCGAATTTGACGGTCGCCGTGCCCGCTATACGCATGAGATGCCGGTCGACGCCTACACGGGCGATGCGGTTTGCCTCGACATCCGTATCAACAACTGGGGTCCCTTCGCGGTGAAGAATCCCGAGTATGACAAGATCAACCGCGTGCCTACGCTCATCGGCCCCGCAGAGCTTGAAGACGCTTGTCATCGCGCCAATATCGATCCGAAAGAGCTCGAGGGCATGATCGTCTGCCTGAACACCGGACAGCACAGAGCGTTTGACGACAGCAAGAACTACTATCACTATGCAGCGGGTACCGGTTTTGATGCCGGCAAGTGGTTTGTCGATCACAAAGTCAAATGCGTCGCGATGGACAGCCAGGCGCTCGATCATCCGCTTCACACGGCGATGGGCAACAACGGCATGACGCGTATGAATCTGCTCGGCGCTTCGGGCTATCCGATCACGGATGAGTACAAGGCTGAGTTTGGCGAGGAAGCCTATGCGGAATTTGACAAGTTTGAGTACATTCGTATCTTTGGTCAGAAAGCATATGACGAAAAGTTTGGCATACTCGAAAAGATCGGCTGCTGGGGCACTTGGGAGCCCTGCCACAAGATGATGCTCGGTCACGGCATCGTGGGCGTTGAGAACCTCGGCGGCGACCTCGACAAGGTCACGAACAAGCGCTTCCGCTTCTTCTGCTTCCCGCTGCGGTGGTATCTTGGCGACGGCAGTATGGCTCGCTGCGCTGCAGAAATCGACGAAGACGACGTCAATGATGTGCCGGATCGTACTTACACGTACGGCGGAAATATTTAAGGGATTCCCGCCTTCGCGGGAATGACAGGTAGTAAAGGAGAAAAACTATGAAGATTTTGGATTACAATAGTGATGCTGTCATCAAAGGGTTGTTCGATTTGACGGGCAAGACTGCTATCATCACGGGCGGCGGCGGCGGCCTTGGCCTCGCGATGGCGAAGGGCTATGCCAATTATGGCGCCAACCTCGTGCTGACAGGGCGCACACAGGCTACGCTCGACAAGGCTGCGGCTGAGCTGGCTTCGACGGGCGCGCAGGTGCTGACGGTTTCGGCGGACACGCTGAATCCCGATGATTGCCAGAAGATCGTCCAGGAGACGGTTGCCAAGTTTGGCGCGATCGACATCCTCGTTCCGGCTGCAGGTCTGGCGCGTCGTCATCCGGCGGAAGAGTTCCCGAAGGCGGACTTCGACATCGTTATCGACACCAATGTTAAGGGTACCTGGTACATAGATCAGGCGGTCGGCCAGCAGCTGATCAAGCAGTACAAGGATGGTCGTCCGGGCGGCAAGATCATCAATATCACTTCCGTTCGCGCGAACAATGGACATCCTCTCGGATACGGCGCTTATGCGACTTCCAAGGGGGCTGTCATTTCTATGACGCGGCAGCTGGCGTTTGAGTGGGCGCAGTACGACATCAATGTCAATGCGCTCGGGCCGACAATCGTCATGTCTGCTTTGACGAAGCCTGTGTTTGACAATCCGGAGAGCGCCAAGGTGTTCACGGATCGCATTTTGTTCCATCGTCCTATGGAGCCGGGAGAGCTGATTGGATCGGCTGTTTATCTTGCAGCGCCGGCTTCTGATTTTGTCACGGGGCAGATTCTTTATGTTGACGGAGGGTGTGTCGCGGCATAGTAGGTGATTAGCTGCGCCGCAGGCCGGGAGGGTTTCTCCGGGATGCTGGTTGCGTTTCCAGAACTATAACTTCTATTTGAGCGTTATGGGAAACGCAAAGGCATCCATCCGAAACCCTCCCGGTCTGCTGGGGATTGATTCAGAAAATGCCTTTGGTCGGGAATGGCTGAGAGGTAAAGGAAACATCAAATTGAAAGTCGTAAGGCGGCGGATTGCGTTGAGATGCGGGACTTGACTTAGTTTGAATAGATGTTAATGTAGATAGTAGAAGTATAGTATTGAAGGAGTCGATATACATGAGTGATTTGAAGAACAAGAGGATTATTACGGTTGCTACGACCGGGGCTTGGCCTACTAAGGAAAATACGCCTAATGTGCCGCTGGAGCCGGAAGAGATCGCTGAAGAAGTTTACAATTGCTGGAAAGAGGGCGCTGCTGTTGCTCATATTCATGTTCGTGACGACAATGGCAAGGCCGCGATGGAATTTCACAAGTTTGCGAAGGTCGTCGAGCTGGTTCGTGCGAGGAAGGATTGCGATATCATCCTGAATCTGACGACATCCGGCGGCATCGGCCTTTCGGAAGATGACCGGATTCGTCCTTTCTATGAACTGAAGCCGGAAATGGCATCCTATGACTGCGGTACGATGAACTGGCTGCATACTACTGTCTTTGAGAACACCCCTTCATTTTTGGAGAAACTCGGGACGCTCATGCAGGAAGTGAACGTCAAACCCGAAATCGAAGTATTTGATCCCGGTATGATCTACAATGCGCAGTATTATTTGAAGAAGGGCGTCCTGAAAGGCCCGCTGCACTTCCAGTTTTGCATGGGTTGTGCGGGCGGTATCGCGGCGAGCACGAAGAATCTGGTGTTCATGCGGGATGCGATGCTTGAAGTCGCGCCGGACTCCACGTGGAGCGCTTTCGGCGTCGGCGCACGCGCTATGGAAATCGTCTATGCAGCAGTCGCAATGGGTGGCAGCATCCGTGTCGGCATGGAAGACAACGTGCTCTACAAGAAGGGCGTCATTGCCGAGAACAACATGGTCTTTGTGGCCCGCGCGAAGCGCATTATTGAAGAATTTGGCGCTGAAGCGGCTACGCCGGACGAAGCCCGCGAGATACTGGGGCTGAAGAAGTAGTGGATTCACCGGTCAAGCCGGCGAATGACAGGGTGGATTCACCGGCTGGGCCGGGGAATGACAAGGTAGAAAGGAGCGTAGTAATGGAGACTTTTGATGCACTGAGGACGCGCAGAAGCGTGCGGAAATTCAAGCCAGTTCAGGTCGATCCGGGTGTGCTTGACAAGGTCCTCGAGGCCGGTACATACAGCCCGGCGGGAAAGGGACTTCAGTCACCGCAGATCGTGGTCGTACAGGATGCGGAGACGCGGGCGCAGCTTAGCAAAATGAATGCGGCTGTGATGGGCGTGGAGACCGATCCCTATTACGGCGCTCCGACCATCGTGCTGGTACTTGCGCCGGGCGACGTCATCACCTGGGTCGAAGACGCTTCAAGCGTTTTGACCTATCTGCAGATCGCGGCGCATGATGCGGGACTTGCTTCCGTGTGGATCCACCGGGAGCGTGAAATGTTTGCCTCGGCGGAAGGCAAGGAATTGCTGAGGAAGTGGGGACTGCCGGACAAACTCGAAGGCGTTGGATCCCTTGCGATCGGATATGCCGAGGGAGATCTTCCCGAAGCGGCGCCGCGCAAGGAAAATTATATCCTAAAAGTATAAGGAGAAAATGATTTTGAGAGATAAGATACTGACCCCCGATCAGGCGGTAGCCCCCATCGGGGACGGCGCCTCTATCATGGTCGGCGGCTTTATGGCTTGCGGGAGTCCCGAGGGACTCATCGATGCGCTCGTCCGTAAAGGCCCGAAAAACCTGACGGTGATCGGAAACGACGCCGGTTTTTCCTATCGCGGCATTGGCAAACTGATCCACGCCGGTCTCGTAAAAACGCTGATCGCCTCGCATGTCGGACTCAATCCCGAAGTAGCTCAGCGTATGAACACCGATGTGGAGGAAGACAAACTTGAGTGTATTCTGGTGCCGCAGGGTACGCTGGCAGAGCGCATTCGCGCGGCCGGGTTTGGTCTTGGCGGGATCCTGACGCCTACCGGCGTCGGTACGATCGTTGCCGAGGGCAAGCAGGTGCTGAATGTTGGCGGCCGTGACTATTTGCTCGAAGAACCCCTCAAGGCGGACTTTGCGCTGCTTCGCGGCAACAAGGTAGATAAGTTCGGAAACATCTGGTTTCACAGTACGACAGTCAATTTCAATCCGCTCATGGCCTTTGCCGCCGAGCATGTGGTCGTCGGCGCCGTCGAGATCGTGGAGACAGGAACAATCGATTCCAATTCGGTTCATGTCTCGGGCGTCCTCGTAGATAGCATTGTGGGAGGTGAAAAGCCATGGCAGATCGCATAAAGAAAGATACGAGAGACGCCAAGGTCATCATCGCCGCACGTGCCGGACTCGAACTCAAAGACGGCGACGTCGTGAACCTCGGTATAGGGCTTCCTGTCATGGTCGCCAACAATTTGCCGGAGGGTGTTGAAATCATACTCCAGTCCGAAAACGGAATGATGGGCATGGGCTCCGCTCCCGAAAAAGGCGAAGAGGACGTTGACACAACCAATGCAGGCGCAGGTTTTGTAACCGAAGAGCCTTATGCAATGTGCTTTGACTCGGCGGTGAGTTTTGGATTCATTCGCGGCGGGCATGTGGACGCGACCATCCTCGGCGCGCTCGAGGTGGACGTAAAGGGCAATATCGCCAACTGGATCGTGCCGGGCAAATTGGTACCGGGCATGGGCGGCGCGATGGACCTCGTCGTCGGCGCAAAGAAGGTCATCGTCAGCATGCTGCATACGCAGGTCGTGAAGGACAAGGCGACAGGCGAGGTCAAGCGCATCGATAAAAAGATTTTGAATGAGTGCAGACTGCCGCTCACGGCGGTCGGCGTGGTCGATTTGATCATCACCGAGATGGCGGTCATCGAAGTCCGGCCGGAAGGTCTCGTGCTGACGGAAGTACATCCCGACTACACGGTCGAGGATGTGCAAAACGGCACAGAGGCTACGCTGATCATATCTTCGGATCTAAAGGAGATGCAGATATAGCAGTAATCCGTGAAAACGTTTCCGGATCGTTGGCGTTGACCAGGTAAGCGCCGGGATCTCCCAGACGCGAAGTCAGATCATCCAGCGGGATTTCAAGGGTGCGTGCGTGCGCAAGAGCCGCCGAAACCTTGCGGATCCCGCTGTTTGCAAGTTCATCGCAGATGGCGATCATGGATTTTGAATAACATCCGAGCAGCGGCTCGGCGCGTCCGCCGTAGGTTGGGACGCAGGCGTCGAAATCTCCTATGGCACGAAAGATCAGTTCGTGCAGTTCGGACGGGACGAGCGGTGTGTCCACAGGGCGGAAGCAGACGTGATCATGGCGGGCTGCCGTCAGGGCGGCGGCGATGCCTTCGATCGGACCGCGGTTTGGCGTGCGGTCGGACACGACGGGTACGCCGGTGAACGCATAAATATCTGTGTTTGCGGCAGAGATGAACACTTCGTCAAAGCCGGAAAGCTGCGAGAGCGCATAGTTTATTAGCGCTTGCCCTTGGTAGGGAAGCAGGGCTTTGTCGGCGCCCATGCGGGAGCTTTTGCCGCCGGACAGGACGCAGGCGGTCGCGGGGAGCGCTGCGGGTGCGGTATAATGGTTTTGTAACGTAGGGTCATCCATACTTGGATTGTAGCATGGATTCGCCGATCAAGTCGGCGAATGACAAACATCTGTCATTCGCGGGAATGACAGGATGGATTGCGGGTCGGCGCCCGCAATGACAGAGGGGTTTGACTCGGAAGGACAGAGGGGTTTGACCCGGAAGGACAGCGAAAGGCAGGATATGGTTAAGTACGGACTTGATGCGCGGTTGGATACACGGCAAACCGTGGCTTATGGGATTCAGCATATGGTGCTATTCATCGCAAACTCTGCGATCATGCCTGTCATCATTGCCAAGGGGCTGGGCCTGGATCCTCAGCAGATCGCGGAGATGCTGCTCAGGACTTTTTTCCTCTGCGGCGTGCTCTCGATCCTTCAGCAGCGCTTTGGTCACAGGTACCCGATCATCGACGGTCCGTCCGGACTTTGGCTCACAGTCTGGATCAGCCTTGTTTCTTTCACGGGTGCGATGGGGGGCGACCTCGCGGGCCTGCGTATGCACCTTGAACTGGGGCTCGTCATTTCCGGCGTCCTTCTCATCGTACTCGGTCTTTCCGGCGCGATGAAATATATCATGAAGCTTTTCACGCCGATGGTCAACGGCATCTTTCTCGTGCTCATGCCGATCCAGCTTTCCAAGAGTTTCATGCAGGGTATGCTGGGGACGATTTACGGCGGTACGGATATCGACAAGATGTCGATGATCGCTTTTTGGCTCACTGTTGTGGTGATGATCCTGCTCAATATCTTTGGCTCGCCGTTCATCAAGAGCATCGCGATCCTGATATCCATTGCTGTCGGCTGGGTATTTGCCGTTTGTACTGGCGTCGGAGATTTTGGCGACATGACGCTGATCAAGAGCTTTTTCGTCATGCCGGAACTGTTCCCGTGGGGGGCGCCGGCGCTCGATCCGGGGATCCTCCTTACCTGTATCATCGGCTCCTTCCTGCTGTTTGCCAATGTGATTGGCAGTTTCCTCGGTATGGCCGATGTGCTGGGCGAGGAATTTTCCGAAAAACAACTGAACCGGGGCACGGCTTTTTTCGGAGTTTCGACGATCGCGACCGGTGCGTTTGCGACGATCGGTTTTGTACCGTTTGCGACATCGATGGGTATCGTGCGCATGACGGGCGTGGCGACACGCAAGCCTTTTTATCTCGGAAGTGTGGCGATGATCGTGCTTGGACTCATCGGCCCGGTCGGCATGTTCTTCGCGGCGATCCCTCCGGCTGTCGGCTACGGTTCCCTGCTCGTCCTCTTTGCTGTCATAGTGAAGCAGGGTACGGACAATTTCAAAAAAGCGGAGCTGACCGAACGCAAGGGTTTTGCCCTCGGAATCTCTATGCTGACCGGCACGGGTCTCATGATGCAGCCTTTTGATATTTTCGCGGGACTGCCGCAAATCATAGTGCCGTTTGTATCCAACGGTCTCTTGGTAGGAGTCATCCTCGCCATCGTGCTGGAGCAGGCGCTGAAAGAAAGATAGTGTATGCGTACACCATAGCGACAGATATGTTATTATAGAAAAAGAGCAAGCCAGACGATCGCGCCGGTTTTCCGTACAGCGAGGGCCGGTGAGGAAAGTCCGGGCTCCATAGGGCAAGGGTGCCGGCTAACGGCCGGCGCGGGCAACCGTAGGGAAAGTGCAACAGAAACATACCGCCAAAGCCGGATTTTCCGGCCGGTAAGGGTGAAATGGTGCGGTAAGAGCGCACCGGCGTCTTGGAGACAAGGCGGCCGTGAAAACCCCACCCGGAGCAAGGCAGAGGGGAGAGACCCCGCGAGAGCGGGACACCGGCCCGGTGTGATCCCCAGTAGGTAGCCGCAAGCGGGCGTCTGTGATGGCGCCCCGGAGGCGGGCGGCAACGTCCGTCCCAGATAGATGATCGTCCACGACAGAACCCGGCTTACGGCTTGCTCGATTTTTTTAGGGAGAATTCTGTGTTGAAAGAAAACAAGATGGGCGCTATGCCTGTCGGTAAATTGCTTGCAAATATGTCTATGCCGCCGATGATCTCGATGCTTGCGGCGGCGCTTTACAATGTAATCGATAGCTTTTTTGTCGCAAAGGTGTCGGAAGACGCGCTTGCCGCGGTGACGCTGGTCTTCCCGATACAGATGATGATGATAGCTGTCAATGTCGGCATCGGCGTCGGTCTGGCCTCGCTCATCTCCCGCCGGCTCGGCCAAAAGCGGCAAGAGGAGGCCAATCTGGCGGCGACGCACGGCTTTGTGTTTGCCATCGCGACATGGGTGGTCTACGCCGTGGTCGGCATATTTCTCGCGGCGCCATTCATTCGTCTGTTCACGGGATCGGAGCCTGCGAACGAGGGGATTTTCGAAATGGCGGTCGCGTACTGCCGCATCGTGATGACCGGTTCGCTCATGTACAATATCACGATCGTGGTAGAGCGCATCCTGCAGTCGACAGGCAACACGCTTCATCCGATGATCTTCAACCTCATCGGCATTGCTTCAAACACCGTGATCGCGCCGATTCTCATCATTGGATGGTTTCCCTTCGCCGGTGATTTGGGGTTCCCCGGATATGGGGTCGTTGGTGCAGGCTATGCGGCAATAATAGGGCAAGCAGTCGGGACCGCAGTCGCGCTAATCTTGTTTTGTTCCCGGAAACACGCTGTACATGTCAGTTTTCGAAAATTCCGTATTCGCGCGGAGATACTGAAAGATATCCTCACCGTCGGTCTTCCGTCGATGGTCATGCAGGCCGTGCAGCCCATCTTGTTGTTCTTTCTGAATGCATTGTTCATGGTGGTCGCCGATTCGGCTCTCGCCGTTGCTGTGCTCGGCGTCTATTTTCGTATTTCGACGTTTACGATCTTGCCGGTCGTCGGACTCAATCAGGGGGCGCTGCCGATCATGGGATACAATTTCGGCGCGAAAAACCGCCTGCGCCTGATGGCGGCCTATACGAATGCTTTCAGGGTGGCCGTCATCATCATGGCTGTCGGCATGGGCATCTTTTGGATCTTCCCGCACTATATCATGATGTGGTTCACTTCAAATCCCGAGATGATCGATATGGGCGTCCATGCGTTCCGTGCGGTGACGATCAGCTGGCTCCCCGGAGCCTTCGTCATCATCACTATCGGCTTGTTTCAGGCGCTTGCCCACGGGGTTTTTGCCTTGATTATCTCGATCGTGAGGCAGCTCGGTTTCATCCTGCCGCTTGCATATATCCTGCTTTTGAATTTTGGCGTCAATGGCGCTTGGTACGCCTATCCGCTGGCCGAGATCGCGGCGCTGACGCTGACCATCGTCTTCTTTTTCCGCGTGAAAAAACAAGACATTGACAGGCTGCCGGATGGCGATCCTGTTTCGGGGAGGCTGCCGGAGCCCGTGTAGGACGAATACAGGCGATTGTAGTAGAATAAGGGCAAACACGAAAGGGCGGTTCATGCGTATTGTAACTTGGAATGTAAACGGCATGCGTGCCGTACTGAAAAAAGGCTTTCTCGATTTTTGCGCAGAGACGGATGCCGATGTGTACTGCGTCCAGGAGACGAAGATGCAGCCCGGCCAGGCGAAGGTCGATCTCCACGGCTATAGGGAATACTGGAACAGCGCAGTGAAAAAGGGCTATTCGGGGACAGCGGTATTCACAAAGCAGAATCCGCTTTCTGTCCGTTATGATATCGAAACCGAGGGTCATGATACGGAGGGGCGTTCGATCACGGTCGAATACGAGGACTTTTTTTTGGTCACCGAGTATACGCCGAACTCGCGCAATTCGGACGAGGGCCTTGTCCGCCTCGCCTACCGCATGGAATGGGAGGACGCCCGGCGTGCATATCTCAAGCAGCTCGACGCCTTGAAGCCCGTGGTGCTATGCGGAGATCTCAATGTCGCGCACCAAGAAATCGACCTGAAAAATCCCGGCTCAAACCATGCCAATGCAGGCTTCACGGATGAAGAGCGGGGAAAGTTTGGCGAGCTACTCGAGGCGGGCTTCACAGATGCTTTTCGGCGCCTGTATCCCGATCTGGAAGGCGCCTACACCTGGTGGTCGTACCGGTTCAATGCCAGGGAAAGCAACGCAGGATGGCGTATCGACTATTTCGTCGTTTCAAATCGTATTGCGGAGAGGGTGAACGACGTCGTGATCCTGAAGGATATCTACGGCAGCGACCACTGCCCCGTGTTGTTAGACATCGGGTTTTAGCTGGAAGCAGAAGAGAAAATTCACTGCTTTGCGATTTCGGGGGTGGATAGCATAGGATATGCTTACAAATATTGCAATGATACAGAACTCCGGCGAATCGTGCGGCTTATGGCAGCAGTGGGAGATGAGCCGTGCGGAACTGACTCGCGAGATGACTGCACAATTTGGTTACTCTATGTCGGCAAATGAGATTGCAAAATATCTGCGTGTCCGACGTGAAACGGTTGATGTGAGCAAGTTTGCAAAGGTCGAGCTACCCGGACACAAATTCGTGCGGTATTCCACGCGTTCTGTTGCCCATTGGCTTGATGCAATTACAAGTGTCGGGTTATTCTAAGGTAACGAGGTAGGAAGTTTATAATATGAATCTTAGAAACCTCTTGGATTTCGAAAGTTTTTAAAGTATAATTTGCCAAGAGGTGCTAATGATGATTATACGGGAAAGCTATTTGGACATACTGCGCGGCAGCAAAAACAGACAAATCATAAAGGTCGTTACGGGGATACGCCGTTGCGGCAAAAGTACGGTGCTTGAAATGTTTCAGGACGAACTGAAAAAAGAGGGCGTGACTGACAGACAGATCATCTCGGTGAATTTTGAAGACCCTGACTTTGACGATTTAAAGACGTACAAGGCGCTTTACAACTATATCAATGGGCAATTACAATCTGATAAAATGAACTATGTGTTCCTCGACGAGATCGGATTAGCCTGCGAGTGGCAAAAATGCGTTGACGGTTTGTTTATCAAGAAGAACTGTGATGTTTATATCACGGGCTCGAATAGCTATATGCTCTCGTCGGAACTCGCCACCCTGATTTCCGGACGTTATATCGAGATCGAAATGCTGCCGCTTTCGTTCCGGGAATATATTTCTCATGTGGGAAATGACGACCTTCCGAAGAAATACCGAAATTATCTCGAAAACAGTTCCTTCCCCTATCTGGTCGATGTGAGCGACAGAAAACAGATTCGGGCTTATTTGGATGGGTTATACAATACGGTTTTGCTGAACGATGTCGTTGCGCGCAAAAAAATCGCCAACGCATCGATCCTAAAAAGCGTTACCAAGTTTATGTTTGATAATATTGCCAATATCACTTCGACAAACAAGATAACGGAAACCCTGAATGCCAACGGCAGAAAGATCTCTTTGCCGACAGTTGAAACGTATATCGAGGCTTTGTGCGAATGCTTTTTGCTCTATCGTGTCGGCAGGTACGACATCAAGGGAAAGCAACATCTAAAGACCGGTGATAAATATTATTTGGCCGACGTCGGACTCAGGACGTATCTGCTTGGACGGAACAGCGTTGATACGAGCAAGGCGCTTGAGAACGTAGTTTATTTGGAACTATTGCGGCGCGGCTACGAGGTATTTGTCGGAAAAGTTGATGATCAAGAAGTTGACTTTATTGCCGTTGGCGATAAGGGTACGGAGTATTATCAAGTATCGGTGACAACGCGCGACGAAAAAACGCTGGAACGGGAATTGCGTCCGTTAAATGGCATCTCCGATCACAATCGTAAATATCTGCTCACACTCGATGAAGACCCGCTGACTTCATACAATGGCATAGAAAAGAAAAATGCATTGGATTGGCTTCTGGAGATAAATTAGTGGATTATAATGAATTTATAGAGGAGAAGTATGGCCACGCAAAAGATTAATATGCGGCAAGAGCAAGCATATGAAACACGAAAAAAATTATTGGAATCGGCACGTAAGTTGTTCGCGGAAAACGGATATGCCGGTACACAAGTACGGACGATCAATCGCAGCATTGATATGGCGGATGGCCTGATTTATCACTATTTCCCCGGCGGGAAAAAAGAGCTGCTGCAAGTATTGATTCAAGAAAACTTCCAACAGATTATTACAGAAGTAAAAAGCCGGAATGAACAAATCGGAAATCTTCCCATTGCAGAGGTCTTAGAACAAATCTACAGAAATGCAGATGAGGTATTTACAGAGTATTTGGATGTATTCAAGATATTTTTCCGGGAAAACGAAGTCCGGGAGCTTATTGAGGTCGATCAGCTCATGATGTTTATTGACGGCCGGCGAAAATGGTTTCCGGAATTTCTGCGGGAACGGGCGAACGCCGGAGAGATTCGGGTGATGGACTATGAGAGCGCAGCAGTGACCTTGTCTGCCATTATGATGAATCATTTTTTGGTAAAAATAACTGGATTAGGCGCCGGTTGTTTAAGTGATCAGGAGCATCGTTTCAAGTTGATTGATTATCAGGTGAAACTATGGAAACCGTAGGTATTGCAAGAGGGCATATATTTTTTTATAATTTTGGTTGAACATATGTTGAATGAAATGAATGAGGAGTCCTCGTGGGAAATGTAATTGAAGTATTTTCAAAATTGCAATATCGTTTCAGGTGGTTCATCTTCACAATATTTGTCGTTGTTGTTTTGCTCAGTGCGGTGTTTGTATCACGCGTTGAAGTCAACTACGACATGATGAGTTATTTGCCGAAAGACAGTCTGTCCACGATCGCGATGAACAAAATCGAGGGCATTTTCGGCGCGGAAGTCAGCGACGACACGCGGGTCATGGTCGGGGTATCGTCAATTCCGGAGGGCTTGGAATATAAATCGCGGCTCGCCGGGGTGCCGGGAATCATCTCGGTAAAGTGGATGGATGATACAACGGATATTCATGTCCCGCAATCATTTATTGCACCGGATACGCTCAATGCCTGGTACAAAGATGGCTATGCGCTATTTCACGTCACGTTCGATGAAAACGCCGATACAGACACGCTCCTCGCGGGTGTTGACGCGATACATGCCGTTGTCGGCAAACATGCTGCGATTGCGGGCGGCAGTGCAGGCGAAGCTGTGCAGCAAAGAGATTCTTCCCGGCAAGTATCCGTTATGATGGGAATTCTTGTGCCGGTTGTACTTGCGATCATGATCATCGCTACGAGTTCGTGGCTTGAACCGCTATTGTTTCTCGCGATTATCGGTATTTCCATTCTGATCAATATGGGAACCAACAT
>JAISJT010000111.1 GCA_031261395.1 Eubacteriales Family XIII. Incertae Sedis bacterium | reverse complement strand
AAAAAGGCCAACAAAAGACCAAAGACAACGCGGAAAATCTGTTCGATGATCTGAGAAAGCGCCGTCGGTTTCATATTTTGCATGCCCTGGAAATAGCCGCGAAACGCCGCCATGATCGGGACAAAGATGAGCGCGGGAGCGATCGCCCGCATCGCGTAGACCGCACCAGACAAATTTGTCATTTGATTTGTGATAGGACCCGCCCAGAAAAACAAGGCGGCAAAGAAACAAATGCCGATCACCCCCATCAGGACAAGCGCAACGCGAAATACGCGGTGCGCTCCCCCGGGATCCCCGTCCGTCATATGCTCCGCAACTATGCGTGAGATCGCAATCGGTATACCTGTCGTCGCAATCACAACAAGCAAGGTATAGACAGGGTAAACCGCATTGTAATACCCCATGCCCTCGCCGCCGATAAGATTGGCGAGCGGGATGCGGAAGCACGCCCCGATGATTTTGATGACAATACCGGCGCCCGAAAGAATCGCGGCGCCGTACATAAAGCTTGTATGCCGTTTGTCGGCCGGCGTCAAAGAGTTTCCTCCGGCAGCGATCCGAGTATCCTCTTTTGCGCACGAGCCACTTCAAAAATCACGCGTTCAAGATCGATCGTAGGATATTCGGCCGCGCCGCCCTCTCCTCTTTTGTATACAAGGGTACCGTCGCATACCGTCATCAGGATATCGCGCGAAGACCCCGCATAGACAAGGTTGTCCGCCATGTCATAGACAGGGTTCAGCGAAGACGCACCTATATCCATCACGAGAAAGTCCGCGCGAGCGCCCTGCTCAAGCCGCCCGCAGTCCGTCCGCCCCTGCGCCAGCGCACCTGCGCGCGTGGCCGCATACAGCGCCTGCCGGGAGGTGATCAGCGTCGGATCGCCATAGCGAACTTTTGCACCTATCGAAAACAGTTTGATCTCTTCAAAGAAATTGAGACTATTGTTGCTGGCGGTACCGTCGGTGCCGAGCGCAACATTCACACCTCTGTCCAAAAATAGCGGCGCGGGCGCGATGCCGCTGGCCAATTTCATATTGCTCACCGGACACGACACGACCGTCACGCCTTTGTTCGATAATATCTCGGCGTCGCATTCCTCCGCCCACACGCAATGCGCCGCAAGTCCGCCGAAATCCCAGATTCCCGCCGCATCAAAGACTTCCGTCGGCGTCTGTCCCCCGTGGCGCATCTTGCATTCCTCGTGTTCTTTCTGAGTTTCCGAGATATGCACATGGACCGGCGCCTTCGTTTCGTGCGAGAGGTCTGAGATCGCAGAGATCAGATCCTGCGACGCCGTATATTCCGCATGCAAAGCGAGGTCAACGCGAATCCTGCCATCCACCGTATCATGGTTGTCATAATATAGTTTTCTGGATTCCAAATACGGCCGAAAGCTCGACCTGTCCAAAGCATCTTCGAAGTGCGAAAGACCACGGGAAATATTCATCTTGGCGCCGGATTCGCTCGCGGCGCGAAGGATATCATCGCAAAAGAAATACTGGTCCGAAGAGCTCACCACGCCATGCGAAAAGGATTCCGCCATAGCCAGCATCGTCGCGTGATAGCAGTCTTCGCCTGTCAGCTTGTCCTCAAACGGAAATACCTTTTTTTCAAGCCAGTCCTGCAAATTCATATTTTCTCCCCGGCCTCTGAGCAGGGTCATAGGAGAATGCGTGTGGGCATTGTAAAAAGCCGGCATCAGGAGGACGCCGGAGCGGTGCGCAGGCGCTACGCCCGCAGGCGGTTCGCCGGACAGATAGGAAATGACACCGCCTTCAGTCTTGACGTACATCCCCTCCGATACCGAAAAATCGGCGTTCAGCACCGACACATTTGAAAATAACATCTTAGCCTCTTTCTGTTTTGAGGAAGGCCTCGATTTCTGTAATGAGCGCCTCCATTTCCTCCGGTCTGCCAACGCTGATGCGCAGGCGGTCGTTGATACGCGGTTTGTCAAAATAGCGGACAAAGATATCCTGACTTCTCAAATATTCAAATAGATCCTTCGCCCGCTGCGGACTGCCGCACCCGGCAAAGATGAAATTGGTCTGCGATTTCGTGGCGCCAAAACCGAGTTCCCGTAGTTTCTCTTCCGTCTCATCGCGCGTCAGTTTGATGCGGTCCGTCGTCATGCGGAAGTATTCTTCGTCGGCAGCCGCCGCCTCTCCGGCCACGATGGCCGCCCGGTCGAGCGGATACGAATTGAACGAGTCTTTCGCCGACATCAGGGCGCGAATGATCTCGCGGCTCCCGATCGCAAACCCTATCCTCAGTCCTGCAAGCGAACGTGATTTCGAAAAAGTACCTGTGACCAAAAGATTGGGATATTCGGACACAAGCGGTACCGCATTTTCCTCGGCAAAGTCAGCATAGGCCGCATCAACGATGACGACACTGTCCTGATTGGCATCCAAAATCTCACGCAGAAATTCATTTCCCATCCCGATTCCGGTAGGCGCGTTGGGATCGCAAAGCACGATACCGCCATTTGGCCGCATATAGTCTCGGGCCACCGGCAGGAAATCCTCATTGAGCGGAAAGATCTCATAGGGAATGCCAAAAAACGAACACCATACCGGATAGAAACTATATGTCACATCCGCAAACAGGACCGGTTTGCCCGTACCGAAACAAGCACGGAATGCAAGCGCCAGCACTTCGTCTGAGCCATTGCCGACAAAAACGTTTTCCTTGGAAACCTCATAATGCGCCGCAAGCGCCAATCTGAGATCGCCGCCGTCCTGCTTTGGATATAGACGAAGCGAATCCGTATCGAGTTCACGAATCGCCCGTATGACGTTCGGAGACGGAGGATAAGGGTTTTCGTTCGTATTGAGTTTGATCACGGGACGCGAGGGTTGTTCGCCGCTCACGTACGGTTCGCCTTCGTAGAGGCCTATCTTCCAACCGCCACTCATTTTTTCACCCGCTTTCTCTCGTATGCTCCCATTGATATAGGATTATTCACAAATATTGATTTTATCACAGCGCAATAGCTTTCAGCAAGCCGCAGACATCTTTCAGCCGCTCCTCGCCGCTCCGCCCTTCCACTTCGAGAAGGAGTTTCGGCGTTCCTTTTCCATCGACGGTCAGGCGGCCCGCTACGGCCTCCGAAGCGGAAAAAACGCGCTTCAGGAAATCCGCGGGCGCCTCAAGGTAGACGAGTACGGCTTTGTCTCCCGACAAATTGACTTCAAAGAGACCGGCGTGCTCCGCCAGATGTTTGGCAAGCGACACGTAGACGAGATTTCGAACCGCCGCAGGGACAGGCCCAAAACGGTCTTCGAGCTCAGTCAGCACGGCCTCGGCCTGTCCTTCATCGGCAACAAATGAGATACGCTTGTAAGCCTGGAGTTTGACGACCTCATCTTCGATATATCCCACCGGGATGACCGCCGGTACATCGGCCTCGACGCGGCATTCCTCTCCGGTTGAAAGCGTTTCCGGCGCACGCCCCGCAAGTCTTGCCACGGCCTCATCCATTAGCCGGACGTAAAGCTCATACCCAATAGCCGCCATATGTCCATGCTGGCTCGTGCCGAGCAGATTGCCCGCGCCGCGGATCTCGAGATCCTTCATAGCGATCTTGAAGCCGCTGCCAAACTCCGTGAACTCGCGTATCGTCCTCAGTCGTTTCTCGGCCGTCTCGGTCAGCGCCTTGTCCGGGGAGACCATCAGGTAGGCAAAGGCGATGCGGTTGGTACGGCCTACCCGCCCCCGCAGCTGGTAGATCTGCGTGAGCCCCAGCCTATCCGCATCGAGGATGATGATGGTATTGACGTTTGGAATATCCAGCCCGGATTCAATGATCGTCGTAGACACGAGTACATCAAAATCGCCTTCATAGAAGGCCAGCATGTTTTCCTCGATCGTGCGCTCATCCATCTTTGCGTGGCAAACGCCGATGCGGACGTCCGGAATCAGGCCGCGAATCGTCTCGCTGACGCGCTCAATGCCGCTCACACGGTTGAATACAACATAGACCTGACCGCCGCGGTCGATTTCGCGCATGATACTTTCGCGAATGACGTCCGTACTTTCTTCCGTGACATAGGTCCGCACAGGAAAGCGGTCTTCCGGCGGATCCTCAATGAGCTCCATATCCTTGATGCCAAGCAGTGACATATTGAGCGTACGCGGGATCGGCGTAGCGGTCAGCGTCAGCACATCGACGCCGGCTCTGATGGAGCGGATCCTCTCCTTGTGGCGGACGCCGAAACGCTGTTCTTCGTCGATGACCAACAGCCCAAGGTCTTTGAAGGCGACCTTTTGCGACAGCAAACTGTGCGTGCCGATCACGACATCGACGCTGCCGTCCCTGAGCCCTGCAATTATCTTCTTTTGCTGCGCGGGCGTCTGAAACCGCGACAGCATTTCCACGCGCACGGGAAAATCCGCAAAACGCTCCGAAAATGTCCGAAAATGCTGCGAGGCGAGGATGGTCGTCGGCACGAGGATAGCCGCCTGTTTGCTGTCCGCGGCGCATTTGAAGACGGCGCGCAGTGCGACCTCCGTCTTGCCGTATCCGACGTCGCCGCAAATCAGCCTGTCCATCGGCCAGGGATTTTCCATATCGCGCCGCACCGCCTCGAAACAGCGCACCTGATCGGGCGTAGGTTCATAGGGAAAGCGATCCTCAAAATCCTTTTGCCAGACCGTATCCGGGGAAAACGCATAGCCGGGCGATAGCTTTCTCTCCGCCGCCATCCTGAGCAGTTCGCCCGCATATTCTTCGATCTCGGTGCGCACGCTTTCCTTCGTGCGGCTCCAGTCGGCCGTTCCGAGTTTGCTGATCTTGGGCCTGCGCTCGCCGCCGCCGATGTATTTTTGCACGAGATCCATCTGCTCGACCGGGATATACAGCACATCCTTGCCCGCATAGGCAAGGCACAGATAATCCTTCTCGCTGCCGTTCACCTCAATAGTGCGAATCCCTCGATAGACGCCGATGCCATGGCGCTCGTGGACGATATAATCGCCCTTTTCGATATCAGAAAACGCGGCGATCTTTTCGCCGCCCCTGATGGATCTTTTGCGGCTGCGCTTGGCGCTCTTGAAAATGTCACCGTCCCAGAGCCAGACGCGCTTCTCTCCGGTCAGCTCGATCCCGCCGGTCAGTTCCCCTTCAAGGAAGGCGATTTGCCCCGCGATCCCTTCTCCTTCAGCCAATTCCCGAAGGCGCGCGATCCGTTCCTGATCCGGGCTGACGATATTCACAGCAAATCCCGCCCGCAAATAACGCTTGAGCTCGGCCGTGACCAAGTCAAGCTGCCCGAAAAAAGCCGCCGTACTCTTCGCCTGATACCCAGCCATCTCTGCATCCGCGAAGGCAGGCGCGTCCGGCGCATTCGCATAGGGCGTGAAGAAATGGAAGGGCCGGCGCATCAGCAAAGCGTCCCAGTCGCCTCTGCCGCGAAAAGAAGACCAATCATCCGCCGCCGCCTCACCGGATTCCAACAGCGCCGTGAAGTCATCGAGCGCTTCTTTTTCCTGTAATTCGAGCGCTCCGTATATCCTTGCCGGGTCCATGCAGGCAAACACATCTCCGTCTGTGAGCCAGTCTACCACCGTGAGTTTTCCTTCTTGCCCGTCTGTCCACTCTGCGGGAGCGATACGCGGCGCTTCCGGTAGAATGCCTGTCGCCAATTGCGACAAAGGATCGAAGGTGCGGATCGACTCTATCTCATCCCCAAAGAAATCGATACGGATCGGCTCATCCGTATTGACCGGAAAGACGTCTATGATATCGCCGCGTACGGAAAACTCGCCGGGGCTTTCCGTGAAGGGTGTGCGCCGGTATCCCGCCCCGGCCAGCTGCGCTTTCAATTCACCCGGACCTGCGCCGCCCGGCACGATCTCCTGCGAGCGAAAAGTCTCTTTGCTGCCCACCGGGTGCAGCGCCGCCGAAACCGGACAAACCACCACAGCCCTGCCCCCGCCGGCCAAGGCGTCCAAGGCCGCCAGTCTAACGGCCTCGGCCTCACGGCTGCGCGCGTAGGTTTTCAGAAACGGCGGGTCTTCGTCCGCGAGACAGACGATCTTCCATTCCGACGGATTCAGGAAAAAGGCAAGGTTTTTTGCAAGCGCCTGCGCCGCTCCCTGAGTGGGCGTGACGGCGATGAGTTTTGCGGCATCCTCTGCGCCCAAAACAAGCCGTGCAAGGATCGGCGCCGCCTGCAGATCCGTCAGGCCCGCATGATGCGCTGCATGCGTCATTTTTCCTCCGGGGCTTCCTCGGGCTTTTTTCGCTCGTTATATTTTTGCATAGCGGCAGTGATACCGTCCGCTACGTAGACTTCTATGGCGTCTGCACACAGATCCACCGCAGCACGCATAGGATCAAGCTGTTCCTGCGAAAACCCCGTCAGCACATAGTCCACCAAGGGGACATAGCCGCGCTCCGCCCCGATGCCGATACGAAACCTCGGGAAACTGTCTTCCTCCATATGAGAAAGGATCGAACGCATGCCGTTGTGCGTCCCCGCACCGCCCCGCGCACGGATACGAAGCGTGCCCGTGGGGAGATCGATGTCGTCATAGATGACCGCGATATCGGCGAACTCTGTATTATAGTAATCAAAGACCGCGCGTACGCTGCGGCCTGAGTCGTTCATGAAAGTTTGGGGTTTTACGAGCATGACCTTTTTGCCGCCGATCAGACCGTCGCCGACCAGCGCGTGATGGCGCGATTTCGTGACGGAAATGCCGTGCCGGTCCGCGAGACGGTCGATCGTCATGAAGCCGACATTGTGTTTTGTATTCGCGTATTTTGCCCCGGGATTCCCGAGGCCGACGAGGACGATCATGGCTTCAGTCAAACATTTTGCTGACGGAGTTGTTGCTATAGATATTGCCCATCGCCTCGGCAAACAAGGATGCCACCGACAGCACGCGGATCTTGTCGATGCGTTTTTCGTCCGAAAGGGGAATCGTGTTGAGCAAGACCATTTCCTTGATCGTAGATTGCTCGATTCGCTCGATAGCCTTGCCTGAAAGGACGCCGTGAGTCGCACAGGCATAGACGTCACGGGCGCCAAGTTCGGTCAGTTTGTTGGCAGCATTGGTGATCGTGCCGGCAGTGTCGATCATGTCATCGACGAGGATGCAGTTTTTGCCTTCGATATCGCCGATCACGTGCATGATCTCGCTCTCGTTGGCCTTTTGCCGGCGCTTGTCGATGATGGCAATTGGCGCTTCGAGAGCCTGGGCCATCGTGCGGGCCCTGGTCACAGAGCCGAGATCCGGTGAGACGATCACAAGGTCTTCCAAACGGATCTTGCGAAAATGCTTGACGAGGACAGGCATGCCGAGCAGATGATCCATCGGGATGTCAAAATACCCCTGGATCTGCGCCGCATGCAGATCCATTGTGACGACCCTGTCAGCACCAGCCGCGCTGATGAGATTTGCGACCAATTTGGCAGTGATCGGATCGCGCGCCTTGGCCTTGCGGTCCTGCCGGGCATAGCCGTAATACGGGATGACCGCATTCACGCGCCCCGCCGACGCACGCTTGAGCGCATCGATGAGGATGAGGAGTTCCATGAGGTTGTTGTTGACGGGATTGCAGGTGGACTGGATGATGAAAATGTCGCGGCCCCGGACCGTCTCGCCGATATTGACAGAGATTTCTCCGTCCGAGAAGGTTTTCACTTCTGATTTTCCGAGCGGTTTGCCCATGACAGATGCGATCTCTTCCGCAAGTTCGATATGTGAATTGCCCGTAAAAATCTTGAAATCCGAGTAGCTGCTGCTGATTTTCATGAATCTTTTCCCTCCAATTTTTCAAGCCTGTCTTTCAAGAGACCCCTTTTTTCTACCCAGCCCTCGCGCACCTGTGCACTTGGTCTGGCGACGAGCAGTGCGCCGGAAGGCACCCTGCGCGATACCGTGGAACCGGCGGCAACATAGGAGCCGCTCTCTATCGTGACCGGGGAGATGATATTGACGTTGCATCCGATGAAAGCGCCATCCCCGACAGTCGAGCGGTGCTTCTCTCGCCCGTCATAATTGACAAAGACGACGCCGCAGCCGACATTGATGTTCGTGCCCAGATCGGCATCGCCGATATAGGACAGATGCGATATCTTCGTGTCATCACCGATCACACTGTTTTTGATCTCGACAAAATCGCCGATCTTGCAGCGCGCACCGACGAAACTGCCGGGGCGCATATACGCAAAGGGGCCCACCGCAGTGTTTTCGCCGACCTCGCTGTTCGTCACAACAGACTGATCGACATGACAGCCGCCCCCTATCCTGCTGTTTTCGATGCGGCAATTCTGACCGATCACACAGTCATCTCCGATCTCTGTATCGCCGGTGATGACGACAGCCGGCCCGATATAGGTCCCTGCGCCTATCACGACGCCTTCTTCCACATGCGCCATATCCAAATCAAAAAAGACGACGCCCTTTTCCGCATGAGACAGATTGACCGCACGGCGTTTTTTGCGCTTTTCGTCGTACTCCTGCTCGATCTCGCTTTTGAAAACTCCCATACAGGTCTACTCCGTTCCGCCCAAAAATGCCAGACGATCCGTCTCGAGGATCAACTCTCCGGCCTTGTAGATGTCCCCGGCGCCCATCGTGATCACCAGATCACCGGGACGCGCATTGGCAAGGACAAAATCCGATATTTCTTCAAACGTCTCCAAAAACCAAACCTCATTTTCGGAATTGTTCGCCTTCATTTTTTTCATGATAGAGCGTGAGCTGATATTGTGCGTATTCTTTTCACGCGCCGCATAGATCTCCGCCAGGATCACCTTGTCCGCTTCCGCCAGCGCCTCCGCAAAATCATCGTGGAGCGCCAGAGTCCGCGTATAGGTATGAGGCTGAAAAATCACCCACATCCGTTCGTGAGGGACGTTTCTGGCCGCCCGAATGGTAGCGGTGATCTCTGTAGGGTGATGTGCATAATCATCTACGATTTTGATCCCGTTTGTCGTCAGACCCTGAATGTCAAATCGCCGCTGCGTACCCGTGAAGGACTCCAGCGTCGATATGATGGTGCGAAGGTCGATACCCATCGTGATCGTACAGGCAGCGGCGGCCAGCGCATTCGCGATATTGTGCTCGCCGGGAACCCGCAGTGTGATACGGCAAAGCGGCTCACCGTCGACACGAATCGAAAAAGCCGGATACCCCTCCGCTCCGAATTGAATATCCTCGGCGCGGTAATTGCAGTTTTCGTGAAAACCAAAGGTGATGCAGCGCTTTTTCAGCCCTTTCAGGATGGAGCCGACAAAGGGGTTTGCGTCGAAGGCGAAGACCGCGCCGTCATCGGCTGCGCTGTTGGCAAAACGGTCAAAACTCCGCACGATATGATCTATAT
This sequence comes from Eubacteriales Family XIII. Incertae Sedis bacterium, assembly GCA_031261395.1. Classification (GTDB taxonomy): domain Bacteria; phylum Bacillota; class Clostridia; order Peptostreptococcales; family Anaerovoracaceae; genus WRMW01. Next base: position 18,090 of record JAISJT010000111.1, on the reverse strand, counting down.
CCTTGAAATAATCGAGATGGTCGCTGTCTATGTTCAGGATGACGGCATATTTCGGGGTGAGAGCAAGGAAACTGTCCATATATTCGCAGGCTTCCGTGATGAAATAGTCCCCTGAGCCTACGCTGACATTGCCGCCGATCTCCGAAAGATTGCCGCCCACCAGAATGGTAGGATCCTTGCCGGCGTTTTTCAAAATCAGAGAAATCATGGAGGTGCAGGTCGTCTTTCCGTGTGCGCCCGCGACTGCGATGCTGTTGTCCGCGCCCTTCATGAGCTCACCTAAAAGCTCCGCGCGCGTGACGATCGGAATGCCCTTTTCGACGGCTGCCCTGAGCTCGGGATTGTCCATCGGGACCGCCGCCGAATAGACGACAAGATCGGCCTGCCCGATATTTTTCGCACGATGCCCCAGATACACTCTGGCGCCGCGTTCGATGAGACGATCCGTGATCTCGCTTTCTTTCGAGTCCGATCCGGATACGAAAATACCCCTGCTAAGCAGGATTTCCGCTATGGCAGAAAGGCCGATGCCTCCGATGCCTACACAATGTACTTGCCTGACGTCTCTTAGCTCCATATAGAACTGATTGTACCATGAGACGGCTAATAATAACAGCCTTTCACGATCTTATCGAATTGATCCGCCACTTTGACAAATACTTCGACGAGCGCCGGGTCAAAATGCGTCCCGCTGCCTTCGATAATGATTTTTCTGGCGTCCTCTGTGCTGAACGGCCGCTTGTACGGGCGCGATGATATCAGCGCGTCGTAAACGTCGGCGATCGCCATCAGGCGGCCTTCGAGGGGAATATCCGTACCCGACCGGCCTGCGGGATAGCCCGATCCGTCCCACTTTTCATGATGGGCGCCGGCGATCAAACGGGCATGCTTCAAAAATGAATGTTCCTCCGTATTGTTCTCGATCTTTCGGATTGCCTCTACGCCGATGGAAGTATGTGTTTTCATACTATCAAATTCTTCATCGGAAAGTGCGCCGGGCTTGTTCAGGATCAGGTCGCTGATGGCGATTTTCCCGACGTCGTGAAGCTGCGCCGACTGCAGCATATACTCCAGATTCCAGTCTTCGATCTCGTCGGCATAGATGCCGTCTTCCACCATCTGAGCAAGCAGTAGCTTCAAATATTTCTGGGTCCGCACGACATGGCCTCCGGTCACGCCATCGCGAAACTCCACCAAATCCGCGACCGTACTCAGCACCGCATTTTGCAGATTCGTGACCTGCGCCGTCTTCTGGCTGACCTTCTCTTCGAGGTTCTCATTGAAATCGATCAGCTGCTTGCGCTGAGACTCGATGAAGAGATGGTTTTCGATACGCTTGAGCAGCAGCGGAGCCGAAAACGGCTTGGTCACATAGTCGATCGCACCCAGACTCAGCCCTTCAAGTTCACTGCCCTCATCCGAACGCGCCGTCACAAAAATCACAGGGATGTCCTTCCATCTTGCATCGGCTTTCAGCTCCTTGATTGCCTCATAGCCGTTTTTGTCCGGCATTTCGATATCGAGCAGGATCAGATCCGGGATGATGTTTTCCAGCAAGTCAAACATGATCTCGGCAGACGGCGCCGGATAGACCTTGTACATCTCTTTCAGTATGGCTTTCCCCGCCGTGAGATTGGTCGCATTGTCATCGACCAACAGGATTTTCTTCACTTCATTATCCATTTCATTCCTCCCTGCTATTCTTCCGATAGCCGTTCCGCGATCCTCTTGAATCCGAGGATGCCCATCTGGGCCCTAAGCCACTCGATCAATTCAGACTGTGATTCATAATTGTAAAGATCAAGTTCCTTCATTGCCTCTTCGGCAAGATCAATGTCATACTCGAGGCAGGCCTCGCGCAATTTGCGCAGCGTTTCTTTGTCCGGCTCTTGTATGGTCGGCTTTAGACTTTCCGCCCCCGCTGCGAGCAAGGCCTCTTTGATGTCCTCGGTCAGCGTATGCACCGATTCGGCAAAGCCCTCCGTCTTTTCCCGGACAAACGCAAGATCGTTTGCCTTTGCCGCATGTTCCAGCATTTCGGCCATAGATCCGATTTCGTTCGCACCGATACTGCGGCTGCTGCTCTTGATCCCATGCACCACGATGGCATAATCGGGCAGATTTTCATCCGCAAATCCGGTAAGCTTTTCCACCAAAGGCGGTGTATTTTTCGCATAGGATTTCAGGACATCCACATAGGCGTCCTCATCGTTGCCGAAGTGAAGCAAGCCGCCATAGATATCCAATCCGCTTACCGGCGCCAATTTGATGGCGGTTTGCGGATGCGCATGCTTCGTCAGTTTCGGCAATGCTTCCCTGCGGTCGCGCCCGGATCGCCTGTTTCCGATGACGCGTCTTTCCTTGCCGCTGCGCTTCCCGTGAAAATCATGGTGGTGCTTGTCGCCATGTTCTTTTTCGTAACTTTTGTTGCGTACCCATTGGTTGATTGCCGCATCCAAACGCATGATATCGATAGGCTTTGGTATGAACGCCTGGAATCCGTTGTTCAGAAACAGCTCTTCATTGCCGAGGATCGCATTGGCCGTGAGGGCGATGATCGGGATGTTTTTCGCGTATTCGGTTTCTATCTCATTTCGAATGATACGCGTCGCCTCAATGCCGTCCATCACCGGCATCATATGATCCATGAAGACCGCATCGTATTTTTCCTTCCCGTTCTGGATCAGTTCGATAGCCGCGACGCCGCTGTTCACACAGTCTACCTTCATGCCGTAAGGCTTCATCATCCCGCGCGCCACATCCAAATTGGTCGGGACGTCATCAACGACGAGGACCCTGGCATAGGGGAGATGAGCGCGCATCATATGGGCGCTCCTGTCACGTTTGCGCACCGAATACTCGAATGCTTTGAGATTTCGCACAACATCGGGGCCTATCACCTGATCTCCGGCAAAACCCTGTTTCAGACGAACCGTGAACGTCGTACCCTTTCCGTATTCACTTTCTAACGTGATTTCACCATCCATCGTTTCAACGAGCTGCTTCGTGATGGCAAGCCCGAGCCCCGTGCCTTGTATCTTGCGGTTTCTGGCGGCGTCCAATTGGTTGTAATCGCCGAAGATCTTTCCCATGTCTTCCTCACGAATGCCGATACCGCTGTCCGTGACGCTGGAAACCAGCCACACTTCGTCGCCATCCCGTTCGGAAGTGATTTTCCATTCCACCTTGCCTTCCGGTGTATACTTAAAGGCATTGGACAGCAGGTTGTTGAAGATCTGTTTGATCCTAAGCTCGTCACCAATCAGCCTGTTGGGAAGATTTTCGTCGATATTCAGGCTGAACTCGATCGGCTTGGATCCGATGCGTACGATATTGAGCGTTGTCGTATCGTTGATCAAACTCGGTGTATCGTAATCAACGGGAACAAGTTCAAATTTTCCGGCTTCGATTTTCGAGATATCGAGAATATCGTTGATCAGACTGAGCAGCGTCATCCCCGAATTGTAAACGCGTTCGAGATTGGTATAGGCCTCATTCCCGAGGCCGCCCGCATCCAGCGTCAGCTCAGACAGACCGATAATCGCATTGAGCGGCGTGCGCATTTCATGGCTCATATTGGCCAGGAAATCCGCCTTCGCTGCTGAACTTGAGACCGCCTCTTCGCGCGCCTTGATCAGATCGTCCATCATTACTTTCAAATGTTCATCCTGTTCCTGAATCCTCAGGAAGGGGCGCTCGATCCTGCGCGAGAAAAAGATGGCGGCGATCGCACTCAGGACGACCAAAATCAAACCAACCAGCAGCAGCCCGTTTCTGACGCTGACAACGGGACTTTCGTCTGCGGGGGCGACCACCCCCAGAGACCATCCGATCTTAGATGCCGTGATTGGCCGATAGGCACAGATACGCGGCTCACCGTTTATCGAAAAACGCCCGACTCCGTACTGTCCCTGTATCATTTTCTCGACCGTGGCGGCGACGCTGGCATACGTCGGATCCGTCTTGGCCATTTCGATGAAATTGTACTGATTTTCCATCCACTCCTTGCGCGGATTGGCGATCACCGTGCCATTGGCGTCGTCAATAAAGATATGGCCTGATTTCCATATTTTATAGTCTTGAAGCAAATTGCTGAAATAGAAGCCGTCGATCGTCACCAATAGCACCCGGTCATAAATCATCGGCTGACAGATATCGATAACAAGCTGACCGTCCGCATCCTTTCTCGTGGAAGAAATCACGCTTTCTCCCCCGAACGCAAGCTGTACGTAACTGTTTTTTTGCAAATCGTCAGGCCTCGACAATTTGCCGACTTCATCTACGACGCCGTCAGGATCAAAGACCGTGAGCGAAAGGAACTTGGGATATTTGGCAAGCTGGATATTCAGGGCTTCATGGAATTTTCCCGGCATTGAATTCTCCAATTGTTTTGCGACCGCAGCGCTGTCCGCTTTCAGCAAGTCGATTTCCGTGCTGATGAGATTGTCGGCGATACTTCCGACGACGATCATATCGCCTTCGATAGTCTTCTCAAGATTTTTCTCAGTAAAGATAATACCGGCGCCGATCCCGGCGACAACCACCACCGCAGCTACCAATATGATTGAAAACATTGTTCTGATTCGTATCGACATAGTCTCACCTCCGAAGGTCAATTGCAAAGCGCAATATTCACCGCAAGGAATTAATCATCTGCACGATATATACCCCAAAAAACCGGATTGAATCACAGAAAATATCGTTTTTGAAAATATTATATGCTGTTAAATTTTGTGTTCGGGTTTCGTCCGGGTGATCCCTGCGCCGAGTCCGGCGAGTTTGCTGACAAATCCGTCGTAGCCCCTGTCAATATGATAGATATCGGAGATTTCCGTCACGCCTTCCGCTGCCAGACCGGCAAGCACAAGCGCCGCGCCTGCCCGCAAATCCGTTGCGCGGACATGCGCACCCGTGAGTTTTGCCCCGCCCTTGATGACGGCGCGTCTGCCGTCTTCCGTGATGCAGGCATTCATCATATTGAGCTCGCGGATATGCATGAACCGGTTTTCAAAAACCGTCTCGATGACGATGCTGCGGCCCGGTACCGTAGACAGAAAGGCCATGAATTGAGGCTGCACGTCCGTCGGAAAACCCGGATAAGGGATGGTCTTGATATTTGTCGCTCTGAAATCATTTCGGGTAGCGTCCACGCGCAGACCATTGTAATCTTCTTCGATCCGTATGCCGCACTCTTTGAGTTTTGCGATGACGGGGACGACGTGGTTTGACAGCATATTTTCGATCACGACGTCGCCGCGTGTGATGGCTGCCGCCAGCATGAAGGTGGCGGCCTCGATACGGTCCGGAATGACAGTATGCTCAGCGCCGTGAAGCCGGCTCACGCCTTCAATACGGATATTGTCTGTTCCGGCGCCCCGTATATGTGCGCCCATTCGGTTCAGAAAATTGGCAAGGTCCACGATCTCGGGTTCCTGAGCCGGGTTTTCGATCACCGTCGTTCCTTCTGCGAGAGCGGCGGCCATCATAATATTTTCCGTCGCACCGACGCTCGCAAAATCCAGATAGACTTCGGCGCCGATCAGGTGGCTGGCGCTCGCCGAGACGAGGATATCTCCGGATTCATCCTTGTCGCAGCGAATCTCTGCGCCGAGGGCGGCAAAGCCCTTGAGGTGCAGATCGATCGGTCTCTCCCCGATCGCACAGCCGCCGGGAAGCGGGATGCCCGCCTGCCCCGTCCGCGCAAGCAGTGGACCCATCGCAACGATCGAAGCGCGCATCGACTTCACTAAATCCTGCTGCGCAATATTTGTAGCGATACTCCCCGCCCTGACCTCGATACGCGAGGCCGCAGGATCCATCGTGACTTCGGCGCCGAAAAACTCCAGCAGCCGGCACATCACATCCACGTCACGAAGATTTGGTACGCCGTCGAGGACGCAAGTCTCATCTGTCAGGAGCGTCGCGGCAAGCAAAGGCAAGACCGCATTTTTCGATCCGCTGACTTCGACCCGTCCCATAAGGGAACCCTGATTGTTCACAAGTATTTTCGGCAAGATTGTCTCCTTCATATTTTCCTCACCTATTGTAAACCGTTCTCACCGCTCTCCACAACCACGATTGTTCTTTTCCTTCGAAACGTAAACTTCCCGTAATATGCCGGCGGAGCCTTGTGCTTGCATTTTCCCCTATGCCTTGTATAATTAGGGAAACTGCAATTTGAACAAATGGAGGGTATGACATGCCGATTACGATATATCCAGACGATGTAAAAACATTTCTTCTCTGCCTGCTCATCATTGCCGCAGTCGTTCTGATTGTTTTCGCGATTGTGGCAGTCTACAATCTGATCAAGACACTCCAAAAGAGCCAAAAGGTTCTGTCTGATTTTGAGGTCGTCTCCGAAGTCGCATCGAAGCGAACAAAACAACTCGATGAAGCGATTGAAAAATCAAGCAAAAAGATCAAAGCCGGCGGAGGAATAGGCGCAGGGATCACCACAGCTATTCCAATCATCATCAGTGCTATCACGGCAATTGCCAAGTATTCATCCGGCAAAAAGACGCCGCCGGACAAATCAAAATGAATTAAAAAAAATTAAAAAAAATAATTAAAAAAAATATTAAATTATATCTTTACATTGCTGTAAATTCATGGGATAATGTAATTCACTAAAGAATAGTGAGATTGGGGTTAGCAATGAAAAATGAGGTGTACAAAATGAAAGCAACAGGAATCGTAAGAAAAGTCGACGAACTTGGAAGGATCGTACTACCGATGGAACTTCGGCGTACGCTCGGCATCAACAAAGAAGATGCTATCGAAATTTTTGTGGATAGCGATATGATCGTTCTCCGCAAATACGAGCCGGCATGCATCTTTTGCGGCAGCGCCGTCGAGGTCTCAAACATCCACGGCAAGAATATCTGCCGCGCATGTCTTGACGAACTAAAGACACTGTAAGGGAAACGGTCAGGCGCGGCGGGAACCACCTTTTCCGCCGCCGCTGTTTCCGGTCTTCGGGCGGCGGCGCACTTCTGTTTTTTCATAATCGAAGACGTCGTTGCCAAGCCTTTCAGGCGTATCTTTCGTACGCGCTTCTTCGATATATTTCACCTTGACCCGGCCTTTGAATATGCTGGATTCGGTGACGCGCGCTGCGCCCATCGGGGCGTCGACGACTTCGCCCTGATCCGGAAGATCTTTTTTGAGTTCCTGATAGACGTCGTTTTCATATTTCAGACAACACATCAAACGACCGCAGCAACCCGAGATCTTGCCCGGGTTGAGCGAAAGGTTTTGCACTTTCGCCATCTTGATGGATACAGGTTCAAAGTCCTCAAGCCACGCTTTGCAGCATAGTTCGCGCCCGCACGAACCAAATCCGCCGAGCAAACGCGCTTCGTCGCGCACGCCGACCTGGCGAAGTTCGATACGCATACGGAAATAGCCCGCCAGGTCTTTGACAAGCTCGCGAAAATCCACACGTTTGTCGGCCGTGAAATAAAAGACTAATTTGCTGCCGTCGAAGGTATATTCTGCGTCGATGAGTTTCATATCAAGACCGAACTGTATGACCTTTTCCTTGCATACACGAATCGCCTCTTTGCACTTTGCAAGATTGGCGCGGTCTTTTTCGAGATCCTCGTTCGTCGCCTTTCTCTTGACGGTTTTGAGATTTTTCCCGATTTCATTTTCATCGAGTTCGAAGATTTCTCCGCGTACCGTACCGACTTCCAGCCCGCGAACCGTTTCCACCAGAATATCGTCTCCGCTGACCAATTCCAAACCACCCGGATCGAAATAATAATGTTTCTGTGCTGTACGAAATTTGACTGCGACCGCTTTGCGCATCGTTAGTGCCTCCTGTTCTCTCCCATGTTCAGGGCCATTCCCCTGAGCACGTATTTTACCCTATATCCTGTTTCTATTTCGCGGGTCGCTATTTCGGCAAGCCGTATGCCTGCCCGCATCTGCCCCGCGTGATCTGACGATATTTTTGCGGCTGCTTCCGCTGTCCTTTCATCGCCTGCAAGTTCCGGTACATACCGGCCAACCGTCAGATCCCGAAGGAAGAGACGAAACGTATGCAAAAACGCGACGGAATCTTCGCGTGATTCTTCATATTTCACCAGCAAGGCATTTGCTTCCGCCAGCGCCCCCTTGCCATAGATGAGGATGCGCGCGAGCTGCTTGGCGTCCTCGTCCACGCCCGCACGCTCCGATTTTTCGTAGCCCAGCCACTTGTGCACACAGCGTGAACGAACTGTAGGGAGCAGCCCTTCTGCATTCGCCGTAAGGATAGCGATCACATAGCCCTCCGGCGGCTCTTCCAAGAGTTTTAGCAGTTTGTTTTGAGCGGATTCGTTCATGCGCTCTCCGTCTGTGATGACCGCCGCTTTTGCGATCGAAGCAAAGGGTCTTCGGCTGAATGACTGTATGAGATCTTCGATTTGTTTGACAACGATCGAAGTCTTGCCATCTTCCGCTTCGACGGTCACCAGATCCTCAAAGATGCCGCATTCGAGCTTGTCCGCCGCCGCCTTGTCTTCGGCGAAATGAGCTTTCAGCAAGGTGGTCGCCTCAGCTGCGCGCGCCGCGCGCGTGCCGCCTTCGATGATCACTGCGTGGAAAGAGCAGCTCATTTTGTGATTTCCACGGCCTGCTGAACCGCATCTATCACGCGCGCGTGGACCGCCTCCGGCGGGCCTGCCGCGTCAACGACGCGGACGCGCGCTTCGCGTTCAGCCAGCGACAGATAGGATTCACGCACCGCGCGGTGGTAAGAAATACCCTTGGCCTCGATGCGGTCAGGACGTCCGTCCGCACTCCGCGCCCTGCCAAGAGCCTCAGCAGGATCCAAGTCAAGCAAGATGGTCACATCGGGTATCAGCCCGTCAGTCGCATAGGCATTCACGGCTCGCACCGCTTCTTCACTTCCGCCTCTGCCGTGCATCAGGTCTTTCGCCAGCCCCTGATAGACGATGCTTGAATCGACCCAGCGGTCACACACGACCAGCTTGCCTGCATCCATCGCCGGCCGAATGATTTCACGCGCGAGCTGCGCCCGCGCTGCCGCATAGAGCAGCGCTTCGGTCATATCTTCCATCTCTGCACAAGCAGGGTCGAGCAAAATCTGCCGGATACGCTCACCGATACCGGTGCCTCCGGGCTCACGCGTAAAAATATGCGCTATTTCATGCGTCTGCAAATATTCCAAAAACAGCGCTAATTGCGTAGATTTGCCCGTGCCGTCCCCGCCTTCAAATGTAATGAAACTACCTCGCGGCATCTTCGTCCTCATCTCCATACCGCCGGCGCTTTGCTTTCTTGCCGCCGGAGCCGCTCTTCACGCGGCCTGCGAGCGCCTGATCCATAAGGGACCCCACAAAACGCACCCCAAAATACACCACAGGGATACAAAGTATCACCACAAGGATCAATCGAAGTTCATACAAACTCAGGTTCATCGAACGTCCCTGTCAAAACTCCAGCCTCTCTTCAATATACCCGCGCAGCTCCTCAATAGGCAGCCGCACCTGCTCCATCGTATCACGGTCGCGTACCGTCACCGAATTATCTTCTTCGGTTTCAAAGTCAATGGTGATGCAATACGGCGTACCGATCTCATCCTCGCGCCGGTACCGCTTCCCGATGCTGCCCGTCACATCATAATCGACCATGAAGTACTTCGACAAAGCCGCATAGACCTCATTCGCCTTCTCCGAAAGCTTCTTGGACAAAGGCAGGACCGCCGCCTTGAACGGCGCGAGCGCCGGATGCAGTCTGAGCACCGTGCGCACATCCTCCTCGCCCTTCTCGCCGTCCCCGCCCCCGAGCGTCTCCTCGTCGTAGGCGTCCGCCAGAAATGCGAGCAAAATGCGGTCCGCCCCCAGCGAAGGCTCTATGCAGTAGGGAATGTATTTTTCGTTCGTCTCGGGATCCCGGTACGAAAGGTCCTCGCCCGAATGATCCATATGGCTGCGCAAGTCAAAGTCCGTCCGGTCCGCAACGCCCCAAAGCTCGCCCCAGCCAAAGGGGAAGAGGAACTCGATATCCGTCGTAGCATTGCTGTAGTGCGACAATTCCTCTGCGGTATGGTCGCGCATCCGGATACTCTCCTCCCTGATGCCCAGCCCCAACAGGAAATTCCTGCAATAGTCTTTCCAGTAGCCAAACCACTCCAGATCCTCGCCCGGCCTGCAGAAAAACTCCAGCTCCATCTGCTCGAACTCGCGCGTCCGGAAGATGAAATTGCCCGGCGTGATCTCATTGCGAAAGGACTTGCCGACCTGCGCGATCCCAAACGGTATCTTCCTGCGGCTCGTGCGCTGCACATTGCGAAACTCCGTGAATATCCCCTGCGCCGTCTCCGGCCTGAGGAACACTTCCGTCCCGCTGTCGTCCGTCACGCCCGTATGCGTCCGGAACATCAGATTGAATTTCCGGATCCCCGTGAAATCGCTCTTGCCGCAGGAGGGACACTTCACCCCGTTGTCCTTGATATAAGTCTCCATCTCCTCGTTCGTCCAGGCGTCAAGCGGCTTCTGCGCAAACTGCCCCTTGCTGTCCAAATCCGCGTCGATCAGCTGATCCGCGCGAAAACGCTCCTTGCAGCTGCGGCAGTCGAGCAGCGGATCCGAAAACCCGCCCACGTGCCCCGAAGCCACCCAAACCTCGCGGTTCAGTATGATCGCCGAGTCGAGCCCCACATTGTAGGGGCTTTCCTGTACGAATTTGCGCCACCACGCGCGCTTGATATTGTTCTTCAGCTCCACGCCGAGCGGCCCGTAGTCCCAGCTGTTCGCGAGCCCCCCGTAAATCTCGGAGCCGGGATAGATGAAACCCCGGCTCTTGCAAAGCGCTACAATTTTCTCCATAGTGGCCGCCCGCCCGGCCACCGGCTCCTTATCCTTACTCATTTATCCTCCAAAGTCATTCGCCGACTTGATCGGCGAATCCACAACCATAATAATAATATATTTGCCGCCCCTGCCTACGCTTCGTCGTCCGCCTTAGGATTGATAGTCTCCTTGATATCAGCCGCCGCACCCGTGACAATATCCTTGATGTCTTCGATATCCGAAGCGGCCTTGTCCTTGGTATCCGTCACCTTGTTCGCCGCATCCGTGAACTTGGACCGCACGGCGTCCGCCGCCTCCGCGCCCTTATCCTTGACACTCGCAGCCGCATCCGCAGCCTTATCCTTGACCGAGTCAACGGTTTCGCCAACCTTACCGGACAAATCGATCACACTCCCATCGTCCTTGATCAGCTCGATGCTGTGCTTCGAACCAAGAGCTACGATGGACCCAATGACCGTCAACCAGGGCGCCAGCACGGTGCCGATCACGCCGACCGTAACCGGCAAATTCAGGACAGTCTCGTCGTCCTTACGAATCACGATGCGCGAAACATTGCCCTTACGAACCAATTCCTTGATCTGATCTACGACTTTTTGTGCTTGGTCGCTCACTTTCACGCCGACTTTCGCATTGATCTCGTCTTCGATGGCGATGATCGCATCCACGACATTGCCGTCCGCCGCTTCGAGCGCCTCTTTGGCCTCGCGATAACTAACCCCTGTCCTATCCTTTACCAGTTCGATTTGTTCCAAAGTAATCTCCATGACAAGCTCCTTTCAAGTTGTTTGTGATTCGCCGACTCGATCGACGCCTTTCACATCGTTTGTCATTCGCCGACTTGATCGGCGAATCCATAGCGGCTCAGTCCAACAATCGCTCGCTTTTAAGCACCCCTAAATCCAGGTGCTCCCGTGCGAACTCCTTCAGCGTCCGAAATACCGTTCTTTCCGTAGCCGTGTTCAGGGTCAGATTTTCCATCCCCGCCAACGGTCTCGCGCCGATATATACCACTGTTTCCAATATATCACCATTCATGTCAGTTGGCAACTCACCGTTCGCAAGCGAATCACTGTCGGGAAAGACGCCCAGCTCCTGCAAGGTCTTGATCATATAGGCGATAGTCAGCAGCCGAAAGTCCTTGCGGCGGAGGCACAGCATTCGCAAATATTCGGCAAGCAGGTCGAAAATAGTCTCCGCGCGAACCCCCGGAGGCAGCGCCTTGTTCGTAAACTCCAGCACAAATGAAGCCTCCGCAAACCGCTGTTCATCCTCGCCCAAAGCGAAATGCGCATCGATTGTCTCTGCCTGCGTGATGGTGCGAAAGGGATCCGCACTCGCCGATCCGCCGCCGCGCTCGCTGACAGTATACCGTCCGTAAACAAAAGGCCGGATCGCCAGCGCCCCGCCCCCCTTTCCGCGCTCTGAAATGCGCGTACCAAAATCGATCACCCCGGCTTCCCGCGTGAAAACATGCACCATACGCAAGCTCCCCGTAGCCTTAGTCTGCCGTATCACAACCCCCGTATACTCAGTAATCATCGCCTCCGTACCCCAGCGCCGTCAAATCCCGCGCACTGTCGCGCCAGTTTTCCCGCACCTTTACCCACAACTCCAAAAAGACACGCGTCCCAAACAGCGCCTCCATATCCTCACGGGCGCTCTTCCCGATCCCCTTCAGCGTATGCCCGTTCTTGCCGATCACAATCCCCTTGTGTGACTTCTTCTCCACATAGATCACCGCTGCGATCTTCGTAATATTCGGCTTTTCCTCATAGGATTCGATCTCCACCGCGATCCCGTGCGGTACTTCCTCGTGCAGATAATTCAGCGCCTTCTCGCGCACGATCTCGCAGGCCATCACGCGCTCCGGCTGGTCCGTCACCATCCCGCCAGGAAAATACTGCGGCCCCTCTTCGGCATAAGCCTTCAATGCCTCCACCAAAAGCCCCGTATTCTCCTGCTTCAACGCCGAGACCCCGAAAATCTCCCGAAACATCCCCGTCTGCTCGTATTCCTCAAAAATAGCGCGATACACATCCGGACTCATCGTATCCATCTTGTTGATCGCCAAAATCTTAGGCGTATCCACGGCCCCCAGCCGCTCCATAATGAAATGATCCCCGCCCTTAGCGCCCAACTTTTCATCAACAACATACAGTATTATGTCAACGTCTCCGAAAGTAGCCAACGCCTGGTCGGCCATATAAGCCCCCAGCTTGTTCCGCGGCCGCGCAATCCCCGGAGTATCAATAAACACAAGCTGCAAGCCACCACTGTCATCCCGGGCGCCACCACTGTCATCCCGGGCATCACCACTGTCATCCCGGGCGCCACCACTGTCATCCCGGGCGCCACCACTGTCATCCCGGGCGCCGACCCGGGATCCATGCTCCGTAAAAACCCCCCGTATCCGATTGCGCGTAGTCTGCGGTTTCGCACTCGTGATCGCCACCTTCTCCCCAATGATAGCATTCAAAAGCGTAGACTTCCCAACATTAGGCCGCCCAATGATACTAACAAACCCCGACCTCATAAAACCCTCCGTTCCAAACCGATTTGCTGCAAGATATCCTCTTCCGCCGCACGCATTGCGGGCGCCGACCCTGGGTCCAGTCCCTCGCCCTCATGATCGTATCCGAGCAAATGCAACATACTATGCACAAACAAATATACAAACTCGCGCCGCTCGCTATGCCCGTATTCCTCCGCCTGCCGCCTGGCCACATCCGGACAAATCACCACATCTCCCAGCGAAATCACGCTGTCATCCCGGCCCGACTCCCTGTCATCCCGGGCTTGACCCGGGATCCATTGTCCCTCCACAACCCCCTGAACCTCCCGAATTTCATCAGCGCTTTCATACATCGGAAACGACAGCACATCCGTCACGGCGTCTTTTTCGCGATACTGTGCGTTGAGCGCCCGTATTCCATCTTCCGTTTCAAAAGTGATGCTGACCTCGCAGATATCCGGATCAATACCCTCCCGCGCACAGACAAGCGCCGCCGCCACTGCAAAATCATCTCTCAGGTTTGAAATCTCGGCGCGGTAAGCGTCGTCTTCACTAAATACGAGTTCGATCCCCGTCCTATCGCTTCTTTGGAGCGTCATTCTTTTCCCAGCGCTCGTAGGCGCCTATGATCTTTTTCACCAAAGTATGCCGCACCACATCCGCCTCATGCAAATGACAAAACGCGATATCGGACACATCCTTCAGCACGCGCTCCGCATGCAGCAGTCCCGACGCCTTCCCGTCCGGCAAGTCGATCTGCGTCACGTCGCCCGTCACCACCACGCGCGACCCAAATCCCATACGCGTCAAAAACATCTTCATCTGCTCACGCGTAGTATTCTGGGCCTCGTCGAGGATGATGAATGCACCGTCAAGCGTCCGCCCGCGCATATATGCCAAAGGTACGACTTCGATAGCCTCTTTCTCTTTGAGCCGCAAAGCCGCATCCCGCCCCATGATCTCATAGAGGGCATCGTAGAGCGGCCTCAGATACGGATCGACCTTTTCCTGCAAGTCGCCGGGCAGAAACCCCAGCCTTTCTCCGGCCTCGACCGCAGGCCTGGCCAAAACAATTTTTTCAACATGGCGCGCTTTGAATTCGGAAACCGCCATCGCGACGGCCAGATAGGTCTTGCCCGTACCGGCAGGCCCGATCCCAAATACGATATCATGATTCCGTATGGCCTCCACATAGGCCGTCTGTCCTATCGTCTTCGCCTTGATCGGCCGACCCCGGCTCGTGAACGCGACCACATCTTTGCCCGTGCCGCTCGTGCGGTATGACCCGCCCTCTTCCGCCAAATGAATAACGTATTCTATTTTCTGATCGTCGAGAGCTTCGCCGCTCTCCAATATCCACACGGCGTCTTCGACCACGCCGGCGGCCTGCCCCGCGCGCTTCCCCGTCACGACAAGTTCATCGCGCCGCAAAACAAGCTCCACGCCAAACGCCTTTTCTATTTTTCTGAGGAAACTGTCGTGCGTACCAAAGACCTGACCTGTATCGGCCGTGTCCGAAAGCGTAATCCGGATGATTTCCCTGACATCGTTGTCCACAAAAATATTATATACCATTTCCGACCGGCAAACGCCGCTTCTGCAAAATTATTGCCGCCCCGGCGCTGTCCAAGAGTGTGATAGGCGGGAGTGCAGCGCCGTACCGCTCGAGACTGCGGTCCAGGCTGCCCGTATTTCGCTTCTCACCCGGAACCTCCGGAGGGAGATGTGTCAGAAAGAGACGCCCGGGCCGAAGGATTTCCGTAATAAATTTCCGGCCCTGCACACGCGAGATTTCGGGATAATTGAGAAAGGCTGCGCCGATCTGCCCGCCACGTGTGACGCCCCCTTGCACAAAATCCAGCAGGGCCGTACACAGATTCTCGTCCTCGAGTTTTGCGTCGCCCGCCATGAATACGGTATACGCCGGGAATTCTATCAAAAAAGCGTAGGATTCCAGCGCAAACGGGAGACCGCCATCGTGTTCCGTGCGGATCGCCGTGAGTGACACCTCTCCGATCTCATGTTTTTCGATTGGTTTCGTTAGTACGATCTTTTTGCCCGGCAACGACCGGATCCGCTCCTCAAATCTTGCTGTCGCCGGCAAAATGACAGGGATGGACGGATCGGCAATGCGTGCGATCACCTCTACATTCCCGTGATCCGGATGCAAATGGGTGAAGAGATAGGCGCGTATCCGGTCAAACGGAGGCGCACCCGTCAGCATAGCATCCAGCGTTTCACACGCAGGGAAAGATAGCTGCGGCTGTCTGCGCTCCGGCACATCGGTCAACGGCGCAAATGGAATGGCCTCATAGAGGGCGTCAACGAGCAGACTGCCGCCCTCATACGAAAGCAGCGCCCCCGTATTCGCAATATGCTGAACCTGAACCAATTTAAAACTCCGGCAGCGCGATACGCTCGCCGCCGCGCAATGCGGATTCGTGGCCGAGAATGCCCGCCGCCGTGATATTGGCGCTCATGGCTGCGTCAAGCAGCGGCGCGCTGCCATCCCGCACCGCGCTCACAAAGGCCTGCACCAAATGCGGATGGGAGCCGCCGTGCCCCGCCCCCTGAATGAAGCTGACATTGTCCTTGTTCAGGATGACTTCCTTCTTTGTGAACGGTTTCAGCGGCTCGATCAGGAGGTCGTCCGCATCGGGCGCAAAAACGCGCCGCGCCTCTTCGCCGCCCTCAAACAATGCAGCGCCTTCATCCGCGATTTGTTCCCATTCGTAGGCCATCTTCGAGCCGTAGACGTCAAAACTCTCGCGATACTGCCGAACGGTTTCGTACAATGAGCGCGTCGCCTCAGCCGCGACATCCGAATCCTTCATGCGTATTGTCACGGTTTCGACGGGATAAGGAGAGCCGTACCTGCATGCAAGGTCGTCAGACAACGTACCGGAGCCGTGCCCTATTACATAGTCCGCCTTCCATCCGCCGATAACGAGCAGTGGCGAGATCGCATGTGTTCCGTACCAAAACGGCGGAAAGCCGAGCCAGTATTCCGGCCATCCTTCGAGCCCCATATTTTGCATATGAGAACCTCGCACGAATTGAATCTTTCCGAGCGCACCTTTTTCGGCCAGACCTTTGACATAGAGAAATTCGCGCGTATAGACCGACGTTTCCATCATCATATAGACGAGGCCGCTCTCTTTCCTGAGGGCGCAAATCTCCTTGAGCTCTTCGGTCAAAAGACCCATCGGCACCGTGCACGCCGTATGTTTGCCGGCGCGAAGTGCGCGGATCGTATAGTCCGCATGTGTCGAAATCGGCGTCACGATATGGACCGCATCGACCTCATCCGAGGCGATCACATCCGCAAAATCCGCGAAGCGCAAAGGTTCCGGGATACCAAGTTCCTCGCCGTCGGCCTTGAGCGCCGCAGCGTCCCTGCGGCAGATCGCCACGCCATCAACATCCGGATGGCGCTGATACAGTTTGACAAACTCCTTGCCAAAATTCATCCCAACAACCGCCACATTCAGTCTGTCCATCTCGCCCTCCGTTCAATCGTCATTCCCGCTTCACTTTGTCACTCTGTCATTCCCGCTTTACTCTGTGTCATTCCCGCGAAGGCGGGAATCTATTTTTTTTATTTTACTACAATTTGCTATACTATCCACATGAGTGCTTTACCTTCATGGCTGAAACAGACCTATCGTCCCTCGGACAAAATGAAATCGGTCGAGACCCTCCTTCATGATCTCGAACTCAATACCGTATGCCGTGAGGCCTCATGCCCGAACTATTCCGAGTGCTTTAACTGCGGTACAGCCACGATCATGATCCTCGGCGCCAATTGCACGAGAAACTGCGCATTTTGCGGCGTAACAAACTCCGGGCCCGAGCCGCTTTCGCCGGAAGAGCCCTATCGCGTTGGCGAGGCTGTGTCAAGGCTTGGTCTTGATTATATAGTCGTCACCTCAGTCACAAGAGACGATCTGCCCGATGGCGGCGCGGCTCATTTCGCCGAAACGATTCGCAGGATCCGTGCGCAAAGCCCCCGCACAAAGATAGAAGTCCTTATCCCGGACTTTCAGGGAGACCCTGACGCCCTTGCGGCGGTCATTGACGCCGCGCCCGACGTCATCAGTCACAACATGGAAACCGTCCGCGAGCTCTACCCCCGAGTGCGCCCGCAGGCAGACTATCAGCGCTCACTCGATCTCATAGCAAATGTATCCGCCGCCGAAGGGATCCACAGCAAGAGCGGCTTCATGGTAGGCGTTGGCGAAACGCGGGAGCAGATCACCGAACTATTTGATGATTTGAGAGGTGCCGGCTGCGAATTTCTCACCATCGGACAATATATGCGGCCGTCAAAGCAAAACCTCGAGGTGGCGGAGTACGTCACGCCCGAAGCCTTTGAAGAATTAGGCGAGATCGCCCGTGCAAAAGGTTTTTCCTTCGTAGCATCCGCGCCCTTCGTCCGAAGTTCCTATCACGCCGGCGAGGCCCTGCGCTGATCCGGCTCATACATATCGTATTCATGCCCGGCAATATGCGGTTCGTTTTGGCGAAAATGGCCGTTTGTTCGCTTTTTGAGGACAGTTTGAGGTCTGAATCGCGAACAAACTCGGAAATTCGCCAAATAGCGTGAACCCTTCATATTTCTACATCATCATAGCGTTTATTCAAAAAATCGCTTGTCCGCATACCCCACTTTCAGTGTTGCGTATTGAAAGTCGTTATCACCGCTTGGATGCACAAATACCGGCGATGTCGCAACAAGACCATTCTTCTCCAAGG
>JAISJT010000086.1 GCA_031261395.1 Eubacteriales Family XIII. Incertae Sedis bacterium | reverse complement strand
CCCCAGCCGCCAAGACCGCCGGCGGCGAGCATCGTCTTGTTTTTCGCCCACTCGCGCGCCAGCGCGCGGATGTCGTGCGCGGGAATGCCCGTTTCCGCTTCCGCCCATTCGGTCGACTTAGGCGTCTTGTCCTCGCCCTTGCCGAGGATATAGGCGCGGAATTCCTCGAAGCCAAAGACCTTTTCCGCGACATATTCCTTGTCGTAAAGGCCTTCTGTGATCCAGACGTAAAGGATGCCCGCCGCCAACGCGGCGTCCGTCCCGATGCGCGGGCTGAACCATTTGTCCGAACAAAGCACCGCCGTATGATTGTAATAAGGATCGATGAAGACCATCTTGATCCCCATTTCCTTCATCCACTTGCGGCGGATATTGCTTTCATATGCCGAATAGATCCCCGCGTTCGTTTCGGGGTCGGACGACCAAAAGACGATCATCGTCGA
This sequence comes from Eubacteriales Family XIII. Incertae Sedis bacterium, assembly GCA_031261395.1. Lineage (GTDB taxonomy): Bacteria > Bacillota > Clostridia > Peptostreptococcales > Anaerovoracaceae > WRMW01. Next base: position 2,888 of record JAISJT010000086.1, on the reverse strand, counting down.
ATTTTGCATGCAGTCCTCGAACAGATCCCACTGTTCGGGATTTCCGAGTCCGCCCGTGAATCCCCAGGAATGCGCCGCGCCCCAGTGCCAGCCTTCCCAGCTGTCCGGATTGTGATCCGCATAGGTGATCCCCGCAAAGTTCATAAACCGAAACAACGCGCTGTGCCGATAGCCGACATTGCCCCACATATGGTGAGAACTCGGTTCCGCCACGATGGCGCCCGGCCCGTATTCGCGCTTGATGCGCATCATCTCATTCGCCACGATGTCGGTCGCCTCGTCCCAGCTGATGCGCTCGTAGCCGGGATAGAGCGGGTCGCCGCCCTCCCAAGTGCCGCGCTTTTCGATGCTGCGCTCGCCGTTCACATCAAACCCGATGCGCCTGAGCGGATACTTGATCCTCCGGTCCGAATCCACCATCGCTTTGAATCCCGCCGTATAACAAGTATACGTAGCCTTCCTCGGCGGCGTATACGTCCTGCCTCTGGCTTCGATTTCCCACGCGACCGGATCGTCTTCCGAAAAATCGATCGGGTACACCCGCACGATCTGGCCCTTGCCTTCGTTGGCCTCGACATCCACGTCGACAAAGACCGGTCCGCCCGTAGAAGAGTTGGCCTTTCTTACGATCTTGCCCATAACTTGTGTCCTTTCCTCTAAAATTCCGTATTCCCTCAAAAAATACAATTCGGCTGTTTTTAACACGTCCGCGTAGTTGTTTCAACGAGAAATGTTTTTACGATTTAGAAGAATTTACATAAGTGTTGAAAAACTCCCCGACAAATTTGCCGGGGAGTTCATATTACGGAAAATTAAGTCTTGCCTGACCCTTATCAGACGAGCGGCTCCGGCAAACGGTCCACATATTTCTTCATCCAGCGCCTGGCTGAGATGATCTCAAAGCCGAAACGGCTTTGCAGCGTTCCGACGATGCCTTTGGGGGCCGCAAGTATGACCGCGACAGCGATCACGCCGAGGATGACCATGTTCAGCGAGCCGAGCTGCGAGAGCGTCGACAGGTACTGGCTGAGGACGACGTAGATGACGCCGCCGACGATCGGACCGGTGATAGTTCCGATCCCGCCGATGACCACGATGAAGACGGCCGCGACCGTCCAGCTGATCGAGAAGGCCGTGTATGGCTGGATCCAAATCATGGTGATGTAGTAGATACCGCCCGCAACGCCGGTCACAAAACTGGCGATGATCATACAGATCAGTTTGGACCTAAAGAGCGGGACGCCGGACGTTTGCGCTCCGGTATCGTTGTCGCGGATCGCAAAGAGGCCAAGACCTGTCTTGGAGCGCAGCAGTATCACCATCACCAGCGTGACGACAAGGAGCAGTACGACGCTGAAATAGTATTTCTGAGCATCTGTCAAGGCGCGCGCAGCCACGATGAAGAGACCCTGTCCTTTTCCGAGACTCGGAAGGTTCACAATGACCAATACCATGGCCTCGGCAAACATCCACGAGGCAATCGCAAAGTACATGCCTTTCATACGGAGCAGCAAATAAGAAAGCCCGACAGAGATCACGACGGACACGAGACCACCGAGCAAAAGGCCAATGATGAGAGGTACACCAAAATTATTAGAGAAAACAGCAAGCGTGAAAGCGCCGACGCCTATGTACATCTGCTGCCCGAGCGAGACAAGCCCCGAATAGCCTGCGAGCAGATTCCACATATGCCCCAGGGTGATGTAGATCCCCATCAGGGTCACCATCATGATGGCGTATTTTGAGCCCCAGGCCGGCAGCGTGAACAATATGGCTACCGCCGCGATGACGCAGGCGAGGCGTACCACCGAAGCTTTTGATTCGAGTTTGAACATATTGAATAGTTGTTTCATTGATCTGCCCCTCCTAATTCTTGAACAAGCCCTGAGGCCTGACAACGAGCATGATCAGCAGGACAACATATCCGATCAATTGCTGATACGACGATCCGAAGGCAAAGCCGCCCACGACCTGTGCAAGGCCGAAAATGACGCCTGCCGCCAGTGTTCCGTAGATATTGCCGATCCCGCCGATGACGACGACCGCAAATGCGATGATCAAGTAGCTCGAACCGCTCGAAGGATAGAAATTGAACAGCATACCGATGAATACACCGGACACGCCGGCCGTCATCATCGAGATCCCCATCGCGATCGCGAAAGTGGATTTGATATTGACGCCCATCAGCTGCGCGGCCTCCGTATCATCCGATGTAGCGCGGATCGAACGCCCCATATACGTACCCTTCATATACATGCCGAGCAGGATGATGATCGCTACGCCTACGAGGCAGGCGATCAGCCAGAGATAGGGGATGTAGATACGGTCCCCGATATTGAAACTCTTCAGAGCCAAAGTGCTTTGCAGTTTCTGCGAGTTCGCGGAAAAGAAGTAGAGCAAAAGGTTTTGTACGATGATCGAGATACCAAAGGTGATCAGGAGGGGCGGTTCGTCGCCGCGCCCGATGACGTGGTTGAGCATCGATTTTTGCATACCGAATCCGATGAAAAACATGATCGGAACCACGATCACCAAGGTGATGATCGGGTTGTGGATGACGCCTGTCACGATCAAACTGATATAACATGCGAGCACCAGAAAGTCGCCGTGCGCAAGGTTTGTGATTTTCACGATACCGAAAATCAAACTCATCCCGAGGCCGACTGCTGCGTACAAGCCGCCGATCAGGACGCCTTGTATAATGGATTGAATCAGTCCGTCCAATGTTCTGCGCCTCCCCTACATACCAAAATAAGCTTTGCCAACCTGATCTTCTGTCAGGTTGCAGCTGTCGCCTTCCATGACGACCTTGCCTTTCAGCATGACATAGGCATGGTGGCATTGCTTCAGGCTGCGTTTCACATCTTGCTCTACGAGGATGATCGTCA
>JAISJT010000076.1 GCA_031261395.1 Eubacteriales Family XIII. Incertae Sedis bacterium | reverse complement strand
CCGCTCACGTTGATATTTGTGCTCGTCGCTGCCTCGGGCGCTTCCGGCTCAGGGGTCACGACTTCCGTCTGTGCAGGCGGCGTCGGATCTGCCGGCGGATCTACCGGAGGTGCAGGAGGAACTACCGGGGGATCATCGGGATCATCGTCCGGATCCTCAGGACGGCGCGGCGGATCGTCGGGATCATCAGGATCGTCCGGCGGATCTGTCGGCGGCGCATTGTAAGTCCACTGCGCGTACAGCGTCTGGTTGCCCGCGATATTGCTGATAGCAGATCCCGCTACATAGGCGCTGCCGCTGCCGTCTGCCGCTGTGTTCCAGCCGCTGAAGCTATGGCTGTCCCTTGCCAGGGTCTCCTGTGTCTTGACCGTGGCATTGGAGCCGTGGTTATGAGTAGTAGCAGCAGGCGCTGCGCCCGACGTATGGCCGTTGCCTATGTAGGTCACGGTATAAGTCTTGATCGTCCAGTGGGCGGTGAAGGTGATATTACCTGTCGTATCCTTGGGGATCTTTGCTGATTTTGTTTCTGTACCTATCGTCAGACCGCCTGTGGCTGTCCAGCCGTCAAAGGTATAGCCTTCTCTGGTCGGGTTTTTGATGCTAATCGGCAGCTGCGTCACGTCGTAGTCGTCGGGATTTGACGAATCATTCGTACCGCCGTTCAGCTTGTAGGTGATGTCATAGGTGATCGGCGCTGACCAATGGGCCGTCAGGGTGATGGCCCCGGTTGTGTTTGCGGGGATCACCACATTTTTGGTGTTGTTTACAAGACCCAACTCCGTTGAGGTCCAGCCCTCGAAGGTGTAGCCGATCCTGGTCGCGTCGGCAATAGTGACCGGTGTATCTTCGATAGTGTATTTGGCCGGGTTGCCTGCGCCGTTTGTACCGCTATCAAGATTGTAGGTAATGCCGTACTCATTCGGCGCTGACCAGTTGGCGGTCAGCGTGATGTCGCCGGTCGTGGTCGCTGTTCCGCCAGCAACAAGGGTGGATGTTGCCGGCACCGCATAGCTGGTGTTCGGCGCACTGATATCGGCGAAAGCAGCGTCATCGTAGTCGACAGTCCAACCCGTGAAGGTATAGCCGGCCTTGGCCGGGTTGCCGACAGAAACCGGAGTCTCGGTGACATTGTATGTCACCGGCTTTGGCGAAGGCTCCGCAGTAACGCCCGCAAGTCCTTCGTAGTTGATATCATAGTCGATCGGCGCTGACCAATTTGCGGTCAGCGTGATGTCGCCGGTAGTGGTCGCCGTTCCGCCGCCGGCAAGGTCGGATATCGCCGGTATTGAATAATTCGTATTCAGCGTGCTGATATCAGCGAAAGCTGAGTCATCATAGTTGACGGTCCAACCCGTGAAGGTATAGCCGGCCTTGGTCGGGTTGCCGACAGAAGCCGGAGTCTCGGTGACATTGTATGTCGCCGGCTTTGGCGAAGGCTCCGCAGTAACGCCCGTAAGTCCTGCATAGGTGATGTCATAGTCAATCGGCGCAGACCAGTTGGCGGTCAGCGTGATTTTGCCGGTCGTGGTCGCCGTTCCGCCAGCAACAAGGGTGGATGCTGCCGGCACCGCATAGCTGGTGTTCGGCGCACTGATATCAGCGAAAGCAGCGTCATCATAGTTGACGGTCCAACCCGTGAAGGTATAGCCGGCCTTGGTCGGGTTGCCGACAGCACGCAAGCCGCTGACGGTCTCGACAGTGTAAGATGTCGGTTTCGGCGAAGGCTGTGCGGTAACACCGGCAAGTCCTGCGTATTCAACATCGTAACTGATCGGCGCTGACCAGTTGGCTGTCAGCGTGATTTTGCCGGTCGTGGTCGCCGTTCCGCTGGCAGTAAGGTTGGATGTTGTCGGTATTGAATAATTAGTGTTTGGTGTACTGATATCAGCGAAAGCAGCGTCATCATAGTTGACAGTCCAGCCCGTGAAGGTATAGCCGGCTTTGGCCGGGTTGCCGACAGCACGCAAGCCGCTGGCGGTCTCGACAGTGTAAGATGCCGGCTTAGGTGAGGGTTGGGCGGTAACGCCCGCAAGTCCTGCATATTCGACATCGTAACTGATCGGCGCAGACCAGTTGGCCGTCAGCGTGATTTTGCCGGTCGTGGTCGCCGTTCCGCCGCCGGCAAGGTCGGATATCACCGGTATTGAATAACTCGTATTCAGCGCACTGATATCAGCGAAAGCAGTGTCATCGTAGTTGACGGTCCAACCCGTGAAGGTATAGCCGGCCTTGGTCGGGTTGCCGACAGCACGCGAACCGCTGACGGTCTCGACAGTGTAAGACGTCGGTTTCGGTGAAGGCTGTGCGGTAACACCGACAAGTCCTGCGTATTCGATAGTATACGGCGCTTCTAAAGTCCACTTGGCATACAGCGTCAGGGACGGCGTGCCGGTCGCGTTTGCTACGCCGGCCGCAGTGGTAAGTGCAGTGCCTGTGCCGCCAAAGGCCCACTGGACGCCGCTCACTGCTCCATTGCCCGTGCCGTTCGGGAACCAGCCGCCGAAGGTGTATCCGGCACGCGTGGGCTCGGGGGCAGGCGCCGTGGCGAGTGTACCGTCGTACACGCCCGACCCAAGCATCGTTGCGGTAGCATTGCCGGCGTTTTGGTTGGTATAGGCCGTGGTGGTATCCGCCCCGTTGTAGCGATACGAAACCGTGAGGTCCTTCTCTTTCCACTGCGCCTTGATCGTGATTTGCATAGTGGCGTCGTTGGTTGCCAGGTCGGAATATTTCGAGGTTGCCGTTGCATCTGCGGCAGGACCGCCGGCGCTTACCTTCCAGCCCTGGAAGGTATAGCCTTCGCGCGTTACTTTTGCCGTATCGTAGGCAGCGCCATCAGGCAACAGGTTGGCGTCATCCCAGTGGACGGGGGTATTATCGGGCCACGGCGTCTGGTTATCGTATTTGCCGCCATCCAGATCGTAGATTACCTTGTAGTTTTTCTGCGTCCACTTGGCATAGAGGTCAAGTGTCTTGGCGGTGGTATTCACATCGTTGGCAGCCGTAATCGGGGTGCCCGTGCTAACCTCACCGAAGGTCCACGCTTTGCCGCCCGAAACCAGTCCGCCGCCTTGTCCTGCCGTGTACCAGCCGCCAAAGGTCCATCCGGCGTGTACCGGGTTTGGATCGGGCGCCGCAGTTAGGACACCGCCGAAGGTGCCGCTGGACAGCTTAGTGGCGTTGCCGCCTCCGGGCGTCTGGTTGGTGTACTCGGTGCTTGTATCCGCAGTATTGTAATAATACTTCACAGCAATTGTGTCTGCCGACCAGCCGGCATAGAAAGTCTTGGCCGTGCTATCAAGAGGACCTATGACTTTTCCTGTGGAGAAATCCCAGCCGCCCGCGCTCGTCGCCACATCGGCCAGAGCCTTGGCCTCATACCAGCCGAGGAAGGTGAAACCGGGGCGGCCGGGTGTGCCGGGCGCGACGCCTGCAGCAACCGTCGCGGTGGAGCCAACCAAGCCGTTATATGCGGCGGTATCCGAGCCCGCCGCCGCCGTAAATGCCGGGCTGACCGGGAAGGATTTATTGACGCCGTCGCTATCGAAGTCGTTGACGTCATAGGCCACGGGGATAATGCTGCGTGTCCATTTCGCATAGAGTGTCAATATTTCGCCCGCTGCGCTGAACTTTCGCTTGCCGGGAGAAACGGTCGTTCCGTTCCCGTCGGCTTGAGTGTTCCAGCTGTCAAAGGTATAGCCGACAAGTGTAGGCTGCGTACTTGAAACCGTCAGCGACTCGTAGTCGTTGTAATTACCCGTGCTGCCGCCGGCGTTCAGTTCAACATCACTTGTATGCCAAACCCCTGAGCGGTTGACAGGCATGACAATCACATCGGGACTTGCAGGCGCTGAGTCCGGCTTGTTGGCGCGATAGTCGATCATGATCGACTCGGTACTAAAGCCCGCCATCGGCGAATCCCAGTTCCGGCTCGTTGAATCGCCGGTCTGGATGCAGGAATAACGAAACTCGTTGTACACCGTCTGACTCCCCGCCGCCGCATCCGGAATGCTGAATTGCATCTCTATCGGAATCGACGCCGTTGGAAGGAGCTTGACAGAACCATCGAAGACCACGAATATGGCCGTCACCGCACTTAGCGCGGGTTGCGTTGCCGTCCAGGTAACTCCGCCCCAGTTCAGACTTGAAGTTGAGAAGGTCTGAAGATCAGGCGCCGGTCCGCCATGGTCGCCGTACCTGGGCAGCGAGGCGAACGGTGCGGTCGTGTAGTACACGGTACCGGATCCTGCCGGCGTCACGCCTGCGAAGGTAAAGGTGCCGCTGGAACCAAGCGCGTCATTGTTTTTGGGGATAATGTCATAGAGCCGCAGCGAACCGACTTCTGAGTTGCCGGAATTGGCCATCGTCAGCTGCATTTTCACGGTTTCACTGTGTTGAGCAGGAACCACCTGCGAGGCTACCCACTGGCCGCCCGTAGCGCCGCTGCTGACTGCCGTGGAGTTGGAGATGGTGATCACGGTCGGAATAGTCAGCGCAGTGTTGGTGCCGTAGTTGCGGTAGTTTTCGTTTGCTTCAAAGCCGTAGTTTCCCTTATCTTCGCCATTTGGAAGATTGTTCAGCGAATCAAAGTCTGTAGCCTGAACGAAATTCACGCCATCAACAGATGAGGCTAATACGCGATTCATCGCATAGGTACCGGCCTGCGCTGCCGCATCTATCTGAAATTCTATAGGAATGTAGAAGAGATAAACGCCGGCATTCCCTCGTGGTGCAGTATAGCCCGGCACTGAGAATGCGTAATAGTTGTAATTGTCATCTGTGTGGGTGAGGCTGGCGGCAACATTGTGCGGTACCCCGGCCGTCTGGCCTCCGCCGCTCGTGGTAATAAGCTGTAGATTGTTTATATCTGTGTCTGAGATTGTCATGAACTTTGGCACGCGGATGGCAATCCGGGGTTCTACCCAGCTACGAGCTGTGCGCTGTTGATCGTTCAAACCTTGAATCTGATAGTGTACCATACCGCCGGAGGTTGCCGTAGAAGAATCCGAGGAGATCATACGGGCGTAAGCATTCACCGCATCGGAATAGATGATGGTATAGGTTCCACCATCCTTGTTGACGGTATTATAATTGCCATTGCCGGAATAGTCGCTGCCGGAAACATCCGTCTGATAATAGCTATATTTATAGGCCAACGGTGCAGTACTACGGGCTGGCAGTGTGGTGCCATCCGGATAGGTGGCAGACTCCCATCCTTGCCATTTGTAGTAAATATTAAAAGCGTTCATGGAACTCAGATGGCCAACAGAACTGCCATCGATACCAAGCGGCGTCACGACAATTCTGCTGATGTACTGACCTGTCGGCAAACCTGACCCTGATGTCAGGTTGTTTGCACTGAGATTGAAGTCATAACTTGAGGCGCCAGATGCAGGAGTGAACACTGTATTAACTTTTTCAGTCTCTGCCCCGCCGACGGTCTTAACATAGAGCTGCAAGCGATACTTCGTCCAAACGCCTACACTGGTTCCCAAGGCGGGAGTATCGCACAAAGCATTGAAGGAGATATAGTTGAAATTCACCTTGGGTGAGAGCGTATCGTCATTTGCCTGAGAAAACTCATAGGCGACGCCCTGCAGATCGAACGACCCGGTATTCGTCAGGCCATACATGCCAACGCGATAGGTACCTGCATAGGCATGACCGGGCGCTGCGACACCTGTTGACGAGCGTGGGCTGATTGGAAGAGCCGGATTGCTGCCCGTAGTGCCGTGAAAAGCTGTATCCAGCACAGCCCAGTCTTTGCGCGTAACAACATTATAGTTGAGTGAGCCAATATTGTTATACACCGACGCCGCATTCACGCGTTGCGTCTGAGAACCTGTGCGTACGCTGATTGTTGACCCCACCGCCGGAGGATTGCTGGTGGGAGGTGCGGCATTGATGTTCCATTCGGTTCCGGCATTGTAGACCTGCCCGCCCTGATTCCACCAAGTCCAGTCCGGGTGGGACGATTGGGTTGGCATGACAGTCGAGAGCACACGGTAATAACGGTCGTAGGCGTAAGTGTCAGGCGCATCTGTGCCTGAGATCCATTCATCGCCATTGGCTTTGATCTTGATCGGCGCACCGTCGGTTCGCCCCGACCCGCTTGGGGCGGTGCAATTGAAGTGACCCGTAAGACCTATAAGACCTGTCTGATTGACACTCCAACCTGCCGGAACATCAAAGAAGATGATATTGCCTTCAAAGCCATAGCTGTTGATGAAGTTCGGAGCGAGATCCTGCTCATAATAATAGTTGTTTAGAATGCGAAAGTATCCTTGGATCTGCCCGCTAATGTATTCGCTACCAACAGGCGTAGTCTTTTGGTTCATCGTTGAGAAGTTGTGGCCGTTTTGGTTTGTCACCTGCATCGAGCCGGCCGTTTTTGAAAGGTCAGCGCCCACATAGGCCAGCGGCTGGACGTTCCACATCACGGTGCCGGTGGGTACCAGACGCTTGTAGTTGCCGTTGAAGTCAAACCAGAGCGTGAGCGAACTGGCCAGAGAGGCCATCGACGGGTTCTGAGTAGTATCATTTAAGTAGAACAGCACGGCATCGTCGCTTGGGTCGGCAGGCGTGCCGTTGTCGTCGATCGCGTAGCTGTCTATGCTTTGGGAACTCGCTACAGCGGCGGCAAGGGCAGTCGTATCAAGCTCAAAAAACGGGTCAAGACCGCCGGTGGTGTGGCCTGTGACGCCATCCGTATAGAAACCGGGGTTGTTGCCCGGCTCACCCGGCACGTAGTTCAGCGGCAATTTGATGATGCCGTCTGAGGTGTAGCTGGCTGCTGTAGAAAAACTGATATCTATACGCAAACGCGACGGCGTGGTGCCGTTTGAAAGGTCATCGAAAGGCTGGAACGATGTAGGCGATACGCCCACGCCGACGGAAACGATGTCGGCGGCAGATATTGCGCCCAACAAGGCAGGGGCGTCGTCTTCGGATTCTGTGGGTGCGGGCTCTTCGCCCGGGGTGGTGGGTTGTTCGGAGGCGGGGTCTTCGTCTGTGGATCCCGGGTCGGCGCCCGGGATGACATCGTCGGCGCCCGGGATGACATCGTCACCTTCGCCCGGGATGACAGAGTTGTCTTCGCCCGGGATGACATCGTCACCTTCGCCCGGGGCGGTGGGTTGTTCTGTGGATCCCGGGTCGGCGCCCGGGATGACATCGGTCTCGCCCGGGATGACAGAGTCGTCTTCGCCCGGGATGACATCGTCTTCGCTTGGGATGACGGGGTCGTCTTCCGTTATGCTAGGAGATGCCCCCCCCCGGAAGATTCTGCCATTACCATCGTCGGCACTATGGCGGTCACTATTAGCAAGGCCATTAGAATAATAGCTATAGCTTTACCTCGAACTACACTGCCCTTTTGTTTCATGATATTACCCCCTAGATAATATTACTTCCTGCCGGTCTTGCGCCCCAAACGGTGCATTACCCCCGTCCAAATTGTTGAACTTATATATAGACCGCCACCCAAGGCAAAATACGTCCAACAAATTTTTCGGATTTCTGTTACTTTTGTATATACCCGTTTTTCCGGCCGCTAAACATGATTTGAACAAATCAGGTTGAAATCTCAAATTCGCGGTCTATGGTGGTCACGGCCATGGATTCGCCGGTCAAGCCGGCGAATGACAGGTGGTCAAGCCGGCGAATGACAGGTATATATAGGGAATGTCGAAAAAGTCGCGTTATTCGCAAAATAGAGGGGTGCTATTATGCGAAAAGTGCGAGGAATTCGACAAAATCCCCGGGCGACAGGGCGTGTGAACTAAATGATATACTATGGGGTATGGGTACGAGACTGAACAAATATATTGCTGAGGCAGGGGTGACCAGCCGGCGCAAGGCGGATGAGATGATTGCCGCCGGGCGCGTATGTGTCGCGGGCAAGGTGGTGCGGACGCTTGGGGCGCTCGTGGAAGACGGCGAGGCTGTGACGGTCGACGGGCGGGAGATACGGGCTATCGAGAAGCGTTATTATATCGCTTTGAACAAGCCAAAGGGATTCATCACGACGACGGCGGACGAGAAGGATCGGCCTACTGTCATGGATCTCGTGGCGGATGCGGGCGAGCGGCTCTTTCCGGTCGGCCGTCTGGACGGGGATACTACAGGTCTGCTCATCATGACGAACGACGGGGATTTTGCCTATCGGATGTCACACCCAAAACATGCGATGGAAAAGACCTACCGCGCTCATATCACGGGTGTGCTGTCCAAAGAGAAGTTGGCGCGTCTGCGGAGAGGGGTCGAGATCGACGGACGGGTGACGGCGCCGGCTTTTGTGGAAATTATTAAACAAGGGGAAAAATCGGCGACTGCGGAGATCCGTATTCACGAGGGGCGCAACAGGCAGATTCGCAAGATGTTTGCGGCGGTCGGAAGCCGCGTGCTGGAGCTGGAGCGGACGCAGGTCGGGCCCGTGCGGCTGGGGAATCTGAAGGCCGGGCACTGGCGCAAGCTGACGCCGCGCGAGCTTGAGGCGCTGAAGTGAGTGTGTGGATTGCGGGTCGGCGCCCGCAATGACAAGAGGTGATATACTATTGGAAACCGAAAGAGGATATATACTATGAATACTAACAACAATACTTTGGACCCGAAATATTCTGAGATCACTGAGGACATCGCGAACCTTGCGGATCTTTGCGCCACGCGCGGCGTCATCAAGCCGGAGCTTTATCTGGATTACAAGGTCAACCGCGGGCTGCGCGACCTCAACGGCAACGGCGTGCTGACGGGGCTGACGGAGATCTCGGAGATCAACGCTTTCCGCAAAGACGAAAACGGCGAGAAGATCCCGATGGACGGCGAGCTGCTTTTCCGCGGCGTCAATGTCAACGACCTGGTGAACGGGCTGTTCAGTGAAAACCGTTTTGGCTTTGAGGAGACGACCTATTTGCTGCTGTTCAGCAAGCTGCCGACGGCGGCGGAACTCGCCAACTTCACGGAACTTTTGGCCGACTACCGGACGCTGCCGACGAGTTTTGTGCGCGACATCATCCTGAAGGCGCCGAGCCTCGACATGATGAATACGCTCGCACGCAGTGTGCTGACGCTGCACGCCTACGACGACAAGGCAAATGATATCAGCATACCGAATGTGCTCAGGCAAAGCCTGCTGCTCATCGCGGTGTTTCCGATGATCGCGGTCTACGGGTATCAGGCTTACCGGCACTATTTTGAGAACGACGACCTCTTCATCAACAAGCCGAAGGCCAATCTTTCGACGGCTGAAAATATCCTGCGGATGCTGAGGCGCAGCGGGCGGTACACTGAGCTTGAGGCGCGCATCCTCGACATCGCGCTCGTCCTCCATGCGGAACACGGCGGCGGCAACAACTCGACATTTACCACGCACGTCGTCACGAGCTCGGGCACGGACACTTACAGTTCGGTCGCGGCTTCGCTTTGTTCACTGAAGGGGCCCAAGCACGGCGGCGCCAACGTCAAGGTCGTCGAGATGTTTGACAATATCAAGGCCAATGTCTCGGACTGGGACGACAAGGAGGAAATTTCGGACTACCTCAAGGCGATCCTGAACAAGGAAGTCTTCGATCATCAGGGACTGATCTACGGCATGGGGCATGCGGTCTATTCGCTGTCTGACCCCCGCGCCGACATCTTCAAGGGCTTCGTCGAAAAACTCTCCGTCGAGAAAAAGCGCGATGAGGAGTACCGTCTGTACAACAATGTCGCGGAGCTCGCGCCCAAAGTCATCGGGGAGGTGCGCAAGATTTACAAAGGCGTCTCGCCAAATGTGGACTTCTACTCGGGCTTCGTCTACAGCATGCTCGACCTGCCAAAGGAGCTGTTCACGCCGATCTTCGCCATCGCGCGCATCTCGGGCTGGTCAGCGCACCGCATCGAGGAGCTGATCAACGCGAGCAAGATCATCCGCCCGGCCTATATGAGCGTCTGCGACCACGCAAAATATGTGCCGCTGACAGAGCGCAGATAGTGTTTCTTGGGATTCCCGCCTTCGCGGGAATGACAGAGAGAGAGGGGCGCGCTCCCATATTTTCCCGCTCACGATAACACGGTATTGTCTGTGGATAAGGAACGGGGAAATACTGGAAGCGTTCGCGGTTTTCGTTGAAATTTCAAGGGGTTCTGCCTTGGAATTTATCCATAGTTTCGTATGGATAAGATTGTATACAATCCTTGAAAATCTGTGGATAAGCCCGAAACGGGTTAAAAAATAGCCACTGTAATATTGTTGAAACATGTTTGCGGCGGTGCGAACATCAGGTGACATAATACATTCAAACTAAGGGGCGATAATTCCATTCCGGAGCAGTCTGAGGCACGGCGGCGGCGGCTTTCAGCGAGGCTTTCGTGTCCAAGATTCGCTGGTTGTGCGAGCCCCGGAAAGACAGCGTGAGGCTCTTTTGCGCGAGGACAAAGGGGCCGTCTATGAGAGTATCCGCGCAGGCGAGCAGAGCAAGCGCTTCCCTGTCCCCGCTCGCGAGGATCTCCTCAAAGGTATAGCCCGTGTAGATCGCGAGCGGGAGGCCGCGGGCGAGGATCCCTTCGGCGAGGGGGAGCAGCGCTCCGGCCCTGAGCAGGGGTTCGCCGCCGGAGAACGTCACCCCCTGCAGCAGGGGATTGGCGTCGATCTTCGCAAGGAGGGCGGCGGCATCCGTCTCTTCGCCGCCGGCGAGCGGCCAGGATTCCGGATTGTGACAGCCCTCGCACCCATGCCGGCACCCCTGAAAGAAAAAGGTGATGCGCAAACCGGGACCGTCAACGATGCTGTCATTGGCGATCCCGGCAATCCTAATACCCTTTTCCGTAGAAATCATGTTGATCAGCTGAGATCGTGCTTGACGCGGTCGCGCTCCTCCGCCCTCTTCGCATCATTGAAGCGATCGAGGGTTCCGACGAGATAGCCCGTGATGCGCCGGATGCGCTCAAAGCCGTACTCGCCTTCTTCCTCCGTCCTGCCGCAGTTTGGGCAGACGTCGTCGATGATACCGCCAAAGCCGCAGACGGGATCGCGGTCGACAGGATGATTGACGGAACCGTAACCGATGCCCGCCTCCTTCATCGCACGCACGATCTGTTCAAAGGCCGAGGTGTTTTTCGCCGGATCGCCGTCGAGCTCGACATAGGTGATATGGCCCGCATTCGTGAGTTCGTGATACGGCGCCTCGAGTTTGATCTTTTCAAACGCGGAGATCGGATAATATACAGGAATATGGAAGCCGTTCGTGTAATATTCGCGGTCCGTCACGCCCGGGATGTCCCCGTACTTCTCGGCATCGAGGCGCACGAAGCGGCCGGCCAGCCCTTCTGCCGGCGTGGCAAGCAAGGTGAAATTCATGCCGATCTCCTGCGTCTTTTTGTCTAAGTATTCGCGCATGAAGCTGATGATTTCGATGCCGAGATTTTGCGCTTCTTTGCTCTCGCCGTGGTGCGCGCCGACCAATGATTTCAGAGCCTCCGCAAGCCCTATGAAACCGACCGACAGCGTCCCGTGTTTCAGGACCTCGCCCACTTCGTCGTCGTAGCCAAGTTTTTCCGAGCCGATCCAGATGCCCTGCCCCATGAGGAAGGGGAAATTGCGCACTTTCTTCTTGGCCTGGATATGATAGCGGTCGAGCAGCTGCCCGGCCACCAGATCCATCTTGCGCTCGAGTTCCTCAAAAAACCACTCGACGCTGCCCTTGGCCTTGATGGCGATGCGCGGCAGATTGATCGAGGTGAACGAGAGGTTGCCCCGCCCGTACGCGATCTCGTTGCTCGTGTCATAGGAATTGCCGAGCACTCGCGTCCGGCAGCCCATATAGGCGACCTCGGTCTCGGGCCTCCCCGGCTCGTAGTACTTCAGATTGAACTTTGCGTCGAGGAAGGAGAAGTTTGGGAAGAGCCGCTTGGCGCTGACGCGGCAGGCGAGCCTGAACAAATCGTAGTTTGGATCGCCCTCATTGTAACTAATCCCTTCCTTCACTTTGAAGATGTGGATCGGGAAGATGGCCGTCTCGCCACCGCCGAGCCCGTCTTCGGTTGCGAGCATGACGTTCTTCGTGACCATCCGTCCTTCCGGCGACGTATCGGTCCCGTAATTGATCGAGGAAAACGGCGTCTGCGCCCCCGCCCGCGAGTGCATCGTATTCAGATTGTGCACGAGCGCTTCCATGGCCTGCTTGACCTCCATGTCCGTCTCCGCCTCGGCTGTCTTCATCGCAAACCCGTGGATCTTTTCCAGCGCTGCCGCGTCCAATCCCAGCGCCGTGAACGCTCCGATTTCTTTTTTCGTGTATTCGACGTCCATCTTGAGGCTCGGGATCAGTCCGCTCTCCTGCTCGATCTTTGCAAACACCTCCTTGACGTCCTCATTTTTGAGACCTGACCCGGGCGCGAGCAAAGCGAGCGCCTTCACGAAATTTGAGACGTATAGCTTCTTGTAAGTCTTTTTCACGCCCGGCGCGAGTCCGTAGTCAAAATTCGGAATGCTCTGCCCGCCGTGCTGATCGTTTTGGTTGGACTGGATCGCGATACACGCCAGCGACGCATAGCTATGGATCGAATTTGGCTCGCGCAGATGCCCGTGCCCCGTAGAAAACCCGCCCCTGAACAGCTTGCCGATATCGATCTGGCAGCAGGTCGTGGTCAAACTATAGAAGTCGAAGTCGTGGATATGGATGTCGCCGCCGGAGTGCGCTTCATTTTGCTGCTTTGTGAGAATAAATTTTTCATAATATTCTTTTGCGCTTTCAGAGCCGTATTTGAGCATAATCCCCATGGCCGTATCGCCGTCGATGTTTGCGTTGTCCCGTTTCATATTGCTGGCCTTCGCGTCTTCGTTGGTCAGCTCGTCCATCTTTTGCATGAGTTTCATACGCTTTTCGCGTTCGCGCGTACGATCGACACGATAGTCGTGATACATCCTCGATATGCGCGGGAATCCCCGGTCCGCCAGCACCGTTTCGACCTCGTCCTGTATGCGCTCAATGTCGAGCACCGCATCGCCATAGGCGGCAAGCAGTCTGGCTTCAACCTCCATCGCCAGCGCGAGGTCGTTTTCCGAACCTTCCCGGCCGCCGGCTTCCATCGCTTTTCCGATCGCGCGTTCGATTTTTGAGATGTCATAGGGGACGATCTGGCCGTCCCGTTTTTCGATTGAAGTGAACATAGTGCTCACGGCCTCCTATTCTGTTGTTGAAAAATCCCCGTTTTTCGGCCAAAACCGTAATATATGGTGGTGAAACGAATTATCGCACACAAGATATAGCATGTCAACGAATTTTCTGTTACATTGCGATTACACCGTGTTGTGGTATACTAAGGGCATGTCTTACAGAGTCAGGCTGAACACATTTGAAGGTCCCTTTGACCTGCTCGTCTACTTGATCGAGCGGGCGGAGATGAGCATTTACGATATCCGCATCTCCGAGATCACGGCGCAGTACTTGGCCTATATCCGGCGTTTGGAAGAAAATGACGTGGCCGTCGGATCGGATTTCATGGTGCTGGCGGCGACGCTCATAGACATCAAGAGCAAGATGCTGCTACCGCGCATGACGGAAGAAGGCATAGAGGCCGAGGATCCGAGGACGGATCTGACGAAGAAACTTTTGGAGTACGTCCGCTTCAAAAAGGCGGCCGGGCTGCTCGAAGCGCAGCGCGAATACGCAAGACTCAAACTCGAAAAACCGCAGGAGGATCTGCAGCCGTACACCGGCGTGCCGGACATCTATCTCAAAATGGATATGGACGGTTTCATCGCCGCCTTCCGCGCCTTCATTCACCGCAAGGTCAAGGGAGAGGAACTCTTGCGCATGCAGAGCCACATCGAACGCGAACGCATCAGCCTTGAAAGCAAGACCTCCCGCATTGCCGGCATCCTCGAGGCGGCGAAAAAACGCATCGTCCGCTTTGCCGAACTGCTCTCGCCGCAGAAGGAAGACGAAAAATACGACAAGGTCGTGACCCTCATCGCCGTACTCGACATGGCGCGCGAAGGAAGACTCAGGGCACAGCAGGAAGTCAATTTTGCAGAAATCGAAATCACAGGTACGGAGGAGTAAAGATATCCATGAACAACAAAGAGCGACTCAAATCCGCATTTGAATCCATGATGTTTGTGTTTGGCGAGCCGATCGACGCCAAGATAGCGGCAGCCGC
Organism: Eubacteriales Family XIII. Incertae Sedis bacterium; assembly: GCA_031261395.1. Classification (GTDB taxonomy): domain Bacteria; phylum Bacillota; class Clostridia; order Peptostreptococcales; family Anaerovoracaceae; genus WRMW01. The sequence continues at coordinate 12,139 of JAISJT010000076.1, read as the reverse complement.
GACCGGTATAGACAAGGCTGAGGCCGTGAGCCTCTTCCGCGAACTCGCGTGCGAATACGAGGAAGAGGGGCGCGGCATCCGCGTACGCGAAACAGGCGGGCGCTTCGGCTTTGTCACCTACGAAGAAAATTATGATTATATCCGCGCGATCACGACTCCGGCCAAGGAGCGCAGGCTTTCGCAGGCGGCGCTCGAAGCCCTCGCGATCGTCGCCTACAAGCAGCCCGTCACGAAGAGCGAGATCGACCGCATCCGCGGCATCAAGAGCGACCGCGTGGTCGAGGGACTCGCGGAAAAAGAGCTGATCGAAGAACGCGGACGCAGCGAAGCGATCGGCCGCCCGGTGTTTTACGGGACGACCGGAAAATTCCTCGAATATTTTGACCTGAAGGATCTCGGCGAACTGCCGGTGCTCGATGACGAATCCCTCGAAGAAGCCATCCGTGATTTCAGCTCCTACGGGGCAGACCAGGAAAACAATGGCGAGGCCTGGGGTCAAACAAAACTCGAGCTTTCCGAAAATTAATTCAAAGTGCGCTTATTATTAACAAATCTGAGGCCAAAAGTGGTATCAATTCGGTAGATTTGAGGCTATAATCACAGGCAGTGAGTAAGTAATTACTCGAGCGCCTGCGCTTCTATCCCCCCCTTTTGAAGCGCGTACGGCAAAGAGCAAACGCCGAGGAACCCCCACCCTCCTCGGCGTTTTTTGTACGTTTCTATAGCGCCCCGGCGCGGGTTTTCAGCTCTTCCCAGCGGTGGTCTACGTCGTCCTGGATGCGATCGAGCAGGGCGGCGTTTTCGGGTTTGAACAGGTGCTTGAAGCGGCCCTGGAGCCGCAAATACTCGGTGACGGGCAGTTTGTTTTTGGGCTCGTAATTGAGAACCCACTCGCCGTCTACGACTTCGAACAGGGGCCAGACGCAGGTTTCCACGGCGGCCTTGCAGATGTCCATGAGGTCTTTCTCGGCGTAGCGCCAGCCGCGAGGGCAGGGCGCCATCACGTTCAGGAAGGCGGGGCCCTCCGTGTAGATGGCCGTCTCCGCCTTTTGGTGCAGGTCCTTGAAATTTCCGATGAAGGTCGTCTGCGCGACGTAGGGGATGCGGTGCGCCGCCATGATCGCGGTGAGATCTTTTTTGTACTGCGGCTTGCCGTCGGAGTCCGGGCCGACCGCCGAGGTCGTCGTGTCCGCATACATCGGCGTCGAGCTCGAGCGCTGGATGCCCGTGTTCATGTAGGCTTCGTTGTCGTAACAGACGTAGACCATGTCCGTGCCGCGCTCCATCGCGCCCGACAGCGACTGAAAGCCGATGTCGTAGGTGCCGCCGTCGCCGCCGAAGGTGATGAACTTGTAGGTCTCGCCCAGCTTGCCCTTCTTTTTCTTGGCCGCATAGCCGGCCGCCACGCCGCTCGTCGTCGCCGCTGCGTTTTCGAAGGCGGTGTGGATATAGCTGTCCTCCCAGCTCGTATACGGGTAGGTCATCGTCGAGACCTCGAGGCAGCTCGTCGCCAGCGTGACGACGGCCTTGTCCTCCGGCCTGAGCGCGCGCATGACGGCCCGCACAGCGACGGTCGAGCCGCAGCCCGCGCACATCCGGTGTCCCGCCGCCAGGCGCTCGGGCTTGTTCGCAACTTCTTTCAGTGAATACGCATTGTATGCCATAATCGTTTATCCTTCCCGCTGACCGAGGCTGCGAACATAGGGGATGTCCCGCGCCTCCATACCCTGCATGGCGTCGAGCTCTGTATAGAGGTCTTCAAAATCCTCCACGCGGACGTCGCGCCCGCCGAGTCCGTAGATGATGTTGATCGTCTTGAGGCCGTCGGCGCGTCCGTACAGGGCCGCCCGGACCTCAGCGCCGAGCGGGCCGCCAAAGCCGCTGAAGCCCTCGCTGCGGTCCATGATCGCGAGGCTTTTGAGGGTCCCGCCACGTCCGTCCCGTCCGCCCCGTCCGCTCCGTCCGCTCAGCGCCGCCGCCAAAGCATCCGCAGGGAAGGGCCGGAAGGTCCGCAGCTTCACGAGGCCGGCCTTCACGCCGCGCCCTCTCAAGCGGTCCACCGCCACCTTGCCGGTCCCCGCCGCCGAGCCCATGAGCAGCACGGCAAACTCCGCGTCGTCCATACGGTACTCCTCAAAAAATCCGTAGGAGCGGCCGAAGGTTTTTTCAAAATCCTTCGCCACGTCTATGATGACGTCCCGGGCGCATTCCATCGCGTACGCCTGCGCACGCTTGAGTTCGAAGACATAGGGCGAGACGCCGTAGGGCCCGATCGCGACAGAGGTCTCAGGGTCAAGCAGGTGGTGTTCCGGCTCATACGTTCCGACAAAGGCGCGCACCGGCGCATCGTCCTCGGTCAGGATATTTTCGATGGCATGGCTCGTGATGAAACCGTCCTGGCAGATCATCACGGGCAGCATCACGTCCGGATGCTCGCCGATGCGGTGCGCCATCAGCATATTGTCATAGGCCTCCTGCGCGTTTTCACTATAGATCTGGATCCAGCCGCTGTCGCGCGCGCCCATGCTGTCGGAGTGCTCGGCGTTGATGTTGATCGGCCCGGTCAGTGCGCGGTTGACGGCCGCGAGCACGATCGGCAGCCGGTCGGACGCCGCCACATACAAGACTTCGTACATCAGCGCCATACCCGCCGAGCTGGTCGCCGTCATCGCGCGCACACCCGAGGCCTCGGCCCCGATGCAGGCGCTCATCGCGCTGTGCTCCGACTCGACCGTGATGAATTCCGTCGTGATCAGCCCGTCCGCCTTGAAGCGTGAAACAAACTGCGGTATCTCCGTAGAAGGCGTGATCGGGAAAGCCGCGATGACGTCCGGGTCGATTTGTCGGATCGCGAGGGCGACCGCCTCGTTGCCGCTCATCCTGCCGCGATTACTCATGACTGCCCTCCTCTCCGGCCGTGACCATGGCGATGGCGCCGAAGGGACAAACCTTTGCGCAGATGCCGCAGCCCTTGCAGTGGAAGAAATCGAAATCCCCGCGCTTGCTGTTCGTGACGGGGATCGAGCTGTCCGGGCAAACCGGAAAACACAGCAGGCACTGCTTGCAGTTTTCCTGCCTCCAGACCGGCGCCTTCGTGCGCCAATCCCCGGTATTGAAGAAGGCAGAATTGCCCTCGCCGTACACAAAGCCGCCCTGCGTCAGGCTCTGCCAGGGAGAGGTCTCGCCGATGTCTCCCATCAGATTGATTTTCGTTTTTTCGTTTGCCATCGTATTTTCTATTCCTCCTCGCCTTGCCCGCTCGTGTCGTCACCGCTGACGAGTACGGCGCCGTTCCACGCTTCTTTGAGCGCCGTCATATTGCCTGCGATCACTTCGCGTTTGTTCGCAAATTTTTCTTCATAAGCCTCCTGCATGACGCCGATGAACTGCGCCTCTCCGATCACCCCCGTCAGCCTTGCGACCACGGAAAGCAGCGGCGTGTTCGGAAGATTGCGTCCGAGATTGCGAATCGATATGTCCGCCGCATCCACAGCATAGATCGACACGTCCGCGCCGACGCCGTCTGTCCCTGCAAATTTGGCCCGCACTTCCTCTGCAGGCCGCCCCGTATTCACGACCAAGCTGCCGCCGGGCTTGAGCCCCGCCGTCACATCCACAGCCCCGATCAGCGTCTCGTCCACGACGACGACGATATCCGGCTCATAGATATTGGAATGAATCCGGATCGCCGTATCATCGAGCCGGTTGTACGCCGTAATGGGCGCACCCATGCGCTCCGGTCCGTACTCCGGAAAGCCCTGCACATACAGGCCCGCCGCAAATGCCGCATCCGCGAGCAGCAGCGCCGCCGTCTTGGCGCCCTGTCCGCCGCGCCCGTGCCATCTGATTTCAATCATTGGTTCCTCTCCTCTTCAAAAACGACCTTGTATACCTCATCCGGACCCGGGGAACCGATCGTCTCCCGCTCTCCCGTGCGGCCGATCAGCACGATGCCGTCTGCCGCCTCGCTCACGCGCCCGATCACCGTCCCCGGCGCACCGGCCTCCTCTATCGCCGCCGTCATCTCCGCCTCCTTGTCCGGCCGCGTCACGATCAGCATCGAGCCGGAGGAAATGAGCCGCAAAGGATCGATTCCCAAAAACGCGCACACATCCAACGTCACATCTTCAAAAGGCAGACTCGTCAACTCGATCTCCGCGCCAACGCCTTTGCCTGTGCAAACTTCCCAGACAGCCCCGAGGACGCCGCCCTCCGTGATGTCGTGCATCGCGCTCACGCCGACCCTGCCGGCCGCCACGCCTTCCTTCACGACACTCACGCGGTCCAGCATCGCCTTCGCCGCGGCGGATTCTTCGTCGGTCAGAATACGCCGCAATTTGTCTGCGTATTTTTCCGCCAAAATCCCGGTCCCTTCGAGGGCCAGGCTCTTTGTGACAATAATAATATCGCCCGGCGCCGGGGCTTCCTTTGCCCCTTGCTTTGCCGCGCGTCCGATGGCGACGGCTGAGACCAATGGTCTATTCACCGAATCCGTGATCTCCGTATGACCTCCGACAATGCTGACGCCGAGTTCCCTGGCCGCCGCATCCGACTGGCGCGCAATTTCCCCGATCTCGTCTTCCGTAATAGACGGCGGCAAAAGCACCGTCAGCATGATAAAGGCCGGCTCTGTGCCGTGTGCAGCTATGTCGTTGCACGAAATATGGACAGCGAGCGCCCCGATCCGGTCCGCCGAGGCCGTGATAGGATCCGTCGACAGGATGCAGTCGCAGGTACCAAAATCAAGCACCGCGCAGTCTTCGCCGATACTTGCTCCCGTGATCACCTCTTCCCTGCTCGCGCCCGTCTTGCCAAGAACGAGCCGGGCGAGCGTTTCATTGTCCAACTTCCCAATACGCATTGAAATATGTTATCACATCTACTCTTTCATTTCGAGGGTCTGCGTCGGGAAGGCGAAGGCGAGGTGGTGCTGCGCCGCGAGCTCGATCAGCTTGTAGAGAATGCGCTCTTTGACCGCGAGAAAATCGGCATAGGCGGTGCATTTGGTATAGCAGTACAATTTGACGCTGAGACTATACTCTCCGAGTTCGAAAAACCGGACCACTACATCCGGGGCATCCGCATCGGCGCCCGCGCCCGCGTCCACGTCTTCGTCGGCTTCAAGCATCGCCTTCGCGGCAAGCGTGAAGGCCTTGATATCTTCCGGCGCCGCGCCGTATTCAAAACCCAAGTCCGCTTCTATGCGGCGGCGCTCAACGCCGCGCGACCAATTCGTGATCGCGGAATTGCTGAGCGTCTGATTGGGAATGATCGTATGAGCGCCCGCGGAAGTCCGGATGGTCGTAGCCCGCATATTGATATCGGTGACGGTTCCTTCTACCAAATCGGTCTTGATCCAGTCGCCGATCTCAAACGGGCGGTCCATCACGATCACGGCGCCGCCAAAGAAATTGGCAGCGGCGTCCTTCGCGGCAAGCGCGACAGTAAGGCCTCCGAGCCCAAGGCCGGTCACCAACGCCGTCACATTGTAGCCGAGTTCCGTGATGATCATGACTGCCATGAAGGCAGCGATCACGATATTGAGTACGCCCGATGAAAACCGGATCAGGGCAAGCCGGGATTCTTCACTGTCGCCGGCCTTGTCCACGAGGAAAAAATTGCTCCGCTTATTCGCGCCGATGACGGCCCAGCCAATGAAGACGATGACCGCGATACGGATGATCTTGCCGATCGAATCGGGAAGCTCCCTTAGGATTTTGTTGACACTGTAGGAGTCGCTCTCCGGCAGCATAGTGACGAGCGCCAGCGCCACCGTACAAATCGAACAGGCGATCAGCAAATACATCAGCGGCGGTACGGCGCCCTCGATCCACAAAATAGCGCGGCGGTTCCCCGCATGCTTGTCCAGCACGCGCGGAAGTATCGCCCGCACTGCCAGCGCAACGGCGATGAGCACGATCCCAAGGATCAAATCGGGAAGCCCCGCAACAAGTTCTTTCTCCAACTCTTCCATGTAGAAATATTATAGCAAATACTGCCTGTCCAAGGGGTTATTTTTCTGATATCCTCGTGATATACTGTTGCGTATGGTGTTTGGGCAAGCGCCCGCAGATCAAAGGAGAATGCTGTGTTTTTTGACGTATTGATACTGATTATCATCATCGCCTGCGCCGTCTTCGGCTTTCGCAACGGACTGCTCATTTCCTTGTCACGCCTCGGCGGATGGATCGGAGCTGTCGTCGTCGCCTTCCTCTATCACAAGGAAGTCGGCGCATGGCTCGTAGAACACACTACCTTTTATGACAAAGTCACCGAGCGGGCGCTCCGTGTCTGCGACGGCTTCGTCGCAAATGCCCAGAGCACCTCGGACAATTCCATCGCCAAATTGGGCGAGACTCTCGCGGTGGAAGCGGCCGACAAGATCGCCGCCCACGTCTGGACCATCGTCGTCTTCGTCGGCATCATCTTCGGCATCAAAATCATCCTCTTCGTGCTGACGCTCTTCTTGTCAAAGAAATATCATGACGGCTTTGTCGGCGGGATCGACGGTTTCGTCGGACTGCTCTTTGGCCTCTTCCAGGCCGTCGTTGCCATCCTCGTCGTCTTCGCCCTGATCCTCCCGATCGCCTACACGACAAGCGTCAAGACGCATGACTTCATCGACAGTGAGATGGACAAATCCATCGTCTCCGAGATCATCTACGAAAACAACCCCCTGCTCGAAATCATCGACGGCTTCCTGCCTACGAGCCTCAGGCCCGAAAAATGGATCGAGCGGGCGGACACCGGCTATACACCGAAAGACTGGACATCCACAGACAGCAAGGACATCAGCACAGAGAAGGAGGAACAAACATGACCAAGCGCGATGATTTTCTTTCCGTGATGCACGGCGAGACCCCCGTGAAATGGATGGGCTACGGATTTGAGCCCTTCCCCAAGACGCCCTTCCACGCTGTGATCGACCCCATCACCATCTGGGACATCCTCTTCATCGAAGGCGAAAACGTCATCGACAATTGGGGCGTCGTGCACCGCTTCCTTCCCGGCATCGACCCCGGCATCATCCCGCTGGTCACGGAAGAAAACCAGGTCATCAAAGACATCACCAAATGGCGCGACTACGTGACCTTCCCCGAGATCCCGCAGGACCTCGACTGGTCTGCCGCAAAAGCGCAGGTCGCCGCCATCGACCGGTCGGAGGAATTCGTCATGGCCGTGACTTTCCGAGGACTCTTTGAACGCCTGCACTGCCTGAGGAGCTTCGAAAACGCCCTCGTAGATATGTATACGGAGCCTGACAGCTGCTACGAATTCTTTGGCGCCTATACGGACTGGAAGCTCAAGGTCGCCGAGCAGATCTGCGACAACATCCAGCCGGACGTCATCCACAGCCACGACGACTGGGGCTCCAAAGAAGCGCCCTTCTTCGCGCCCGACAAATTCAAAGAACTCTTGGCCCCGCACTACGAGCGCCTCTATGCATATTACAAAAAACGCGGCGTGCTCGTACAGCACCACTGCGACTGCTACATCCAGGGATTTGAAAACCATCTGTCGGACCTCGGAGCCGATATGTGGCAGGGCGCCCTCCCGGAAAACGACCTGATTCAGATACGCGAAAACACCGGCGGCAAACTGCTCCTGCTTGGCGGCCTCGACCAAGGCGTGATCGACAAACCGCAGGGCGAAGTCACCGAAGAAGAGATCCGCGCCCACATCCGCGCCGCCATCGACAAATACGCACCCGGCGGCTCATGGCTCCCCTGCATCGGCGGCATCGAGTGCATCAACGCATGGGTCACCCCCATCGTCATCGACGAGTGCAATCGCTACGGCGCCGAGTGGCTCGCGAAGCAATCATAGTGAGGCAGCGAGCAGTTTCGCCGCCTCGTCAATTTCATTTTCATCAAATACGACGAACCCCGCCGCCTTCAGCATCTCGGCAGCGAGCCCGTTCCCCGGTATCTTTTTGCCCGCGAAAGAGCCGTCATAGATCATTTTGCTTCCGCATGATGGGCTATATTCTTTCATAATAGCGCACACCACCTCGTGTTCTCCCGCGAGCCTGAGCGCTTCCTCCGCCCCCTTCCTGTACTCCGCCGTGACATCGATGCCCGAGCCCGTATATACTCTACCTTCACGTCTCTGTGAATCGGGGCGAGGCGTCGGAAGTCCTCCAAAGACCTCCGGACAAACCGGCACCAAACGCCCCTCTTCCTTCCACTTCAAAAACTGCGGGTGTTCGCAAGGCACATCGACCGCATCGTAGCGCACGGTGCGCCCGCCGAAAAGACACTCGCTCACCAATATTTTCTTCATCGCATCCTCCGTCATTGCTGTGACTGCAGTGAAATATGCCTCTGCAATTTGCGGATCACTTCATCTATATCCAAAGGTTTTCCGATATGGCTGTTCATCCCGGCGTCGAGACAGCGGTCAACATCCTCCTTGAAGACATTGGCCGTCATAGCAATGATAGGGACGCGGGCGGCTGCGGGAACAGGGAGCGCACGGATCCTGCGCGTGGCTTCCAGCCCGTCCATCTCCGGCATTTGTACATCCATGAGTACGGCGTCGTAGAGATTTGGCGCCGCCGCAAATTTTTCGAGGGCGACGGCGCCGTTTTCGGCGAGGTCAACCGCAGCCTGCGTGGGTTCAATCAGCGCGGAGATGATCTCACGATTTACCTCCATGTCGTCGGCAATCAGGAAGGTAAGGCCGGCAAAGACGCCATCCCCGGCAGAATGGCGGCGATCAGCGTCCTGGCGCTCAGGTGCATAGAATTGATTGAGGATCGCAGCGATCGAGGAAAAGAAGACCGGTTTTGCGAGGAAGCCTTCGGCCTCGATCTCATCAGCCGCAGATTCGAGCTGACTATAGGCATTCATGGACGAGAGCAAAACGGTGTGCGCTGCGCCCCCGGATTCTTTGATATCGTGCGCGAGTCCTTCGCCGTTGATCTGCGGAGGACGGTGCTCAGCAAAGCAGATGTCAACGGGACCGTTTGCCCCGATATACCTGAGCGCTTCCTCTGCGGAAGCGGCGGATTCACAGATGGCGCCGCCGCCGTCCAAAAGATAGGACGTATAATCACGAAGCATAGGATCGGCAGACACGATGAGAATGCGCTTGCCCTGCACCGCCGGGTCGAGATGCGCAGACGCTTCCGCATCTTCTGCCCGCTGGCCGGTCTGCGCACAAAAGGTGAACGAAAACGTGGAGCCCCTGCCCGCTTCGCTCTCGATCCAGATTTGGCCGTTCATCAGCTCCACTATACGTTTCGAGAGAGCCAGGCCAAGCCCGGTACCGCCATATTTGCCTGCAATATTTTGATTGGCCTGCGTGAAGGCATTGAACAATTTTTCCTGTTGTTCTTCGCTGATACCGATGCCGTCGTCAGTCACATCCACTTGTATGGTGCAGATCCTATCCGCATTTTCGAGCAGCTTTGCACGCAAGGTGATGTTGCCGTCCTCCGGTGTGAATTTCACGGCATTGCCGAGCAGATTCGTCACGACCTGCGCCAGACGCTGCTCATCCCCGAGCAGCACAGGCGGGATATCCTTGTCGATCCACACGAAGAAATTTTGATTTTTGCTCTCCGCGCGAAAACTGATGACGCCTGCCACCCGCTGCATCATGGTTTCAAAATTGTATTCATTGACGGCGAGGTCAAATTTGTTCGCTTCGATTTTTGACATATCGAGGATATCGTTGATGACGCCCAAAAGATGGCGGGATGCACTCTCAATTTTTTCAAAGCAATAGTCTTTTCGCTCGAGCGTCCCGGCTCCGGCGCCTATGGTGGTCATGCCGACAATGGCATTCATCGGGGTGCGCATTTCATGGCTCATGTTCGAAAGGAAATCACTCTTGTATTTCGAAGCCTCTTCGGCAGAGATCTTGGCGCGCATGAGCGGCGACACATCCGAGATATCGATGAAAGAGCCCATCTTCTCCCCCGACAAACGATCCGAAACTACTTTGAGCCATGTCACCTCACCGTCCAATTCCACCTCATGTGTTTCCTCGTAATACCCGTCGCCGAAAAGTGCATCGCTGATCACGGCCTTGAGGTGAACATCATGAAACAAGTCAATGAGCGGTCTGCCTACGGCAAGTTCCGGATTTTCAAGGCGTGCAAGTTTCGTGAGCGGCTTGCTCAGGGAAATGACGCAATTCATATTGTCTACGATCGCGATGATGTTTGGCGTAGTTCTGAAGAGTTTGACAAAGGTGCTGTCCGCGCGCTCAAGCTTCCTGGTCTTGTCCGCCACAAAAGCGAGTACAAGGAAGAGGATCATGATGAAAATCGCATACAAGCACCAATTCAAATAGATCACAGAGGGCGATGGAATATAGTCCGGAGTGGTGACGCTTCTGAGAGGGAGTCCCAGCAGCGAAAAAACGGCGATGACCGGAATCGTGATCGCCATATAGCAGTAAAAACCTTTCCTGCTGCAATAGAGCATGGCCTGGCAGGCAATCACCGAATTGGCGATAAAGACAAATGAATAATTTTCTGCCGCGACCGAACCGCCCATGAAGCCGGCAAAGATGATGATTGGAATCAAAACGCCGGAATACTCCCCGCCGCGCTTCTGAAAAATCATCGCAAGGATGAGAAGCGTGATCACGACAGCGCCGTCGATCAGCGCCACAAAGAAATCCTGCCGCCTGACATATACTTCGCTCCCCATAAAGGCGACAAAGATGAGAACTGATAGAATCGTCAAAATATTTATGACCCGATAATATCGATTTCCCCAATTGTTTTTTCCGAAATTCACGGCAGCGTCACTCTCTGTTCATACTGTATGCCATCCGGCGCTACGAACGAAATCGCTTTCGGCAGCAACTCAAACTTCATATTCGTATCAAAGAATGATTCTCCGTCCATGTTGATGAGCAGGGATTGATCCGAACGGATATTGATGGATTTCACGCGGCGATACGTGAACGGGTCGCCGTACACGCCATCACCCCGAAGAAATTTGGCCGTTCTCAGGATATCCAAGAGCACGCCGACATCATCTCCAAGCACGATGTCGAGATACCCGTCGTTTGGCAGGGCCGCAGGATTGACGGTCAGATTTCCTCCGTAACAAGGCCCGTTTGCGATATTGACACAGACAAAACGGCGGGCGAAGACTTCGCCTTCGTCTGTCGTGATCTCGTAGTATTGCGACCTGATTGCCTTGTCAAAGAGCGCAGCCATGCCCGTAGCAATGAAGCTGAAACGATTTGCCCACCGGGGAACCCGAAAAACATTTTCGTTGTCGCGCACAAATTTCACGGAATTGTGGATGGCGGCGGATTCTATCCCAAGCGTCACAACGTTGAGTGCATAGACGCTGTATCCATGAATCACATCGGTCGGGATGACGCCCCCGCTTACCTGCTTGCCGATGTCGCGAAACAGCGCTGTCTTCCCTTTGCCGAAAGCGCTGACAAAGTCATTCGTATTGCCATAGGGAATTGCCCCGAGCTCCAGCTCAACATCGTCCAGGCCGAACATCCCGTTCAAACAATCGAAAAGGATGCCATCGCCTCCTACCGCAAAGATACGGAGCTTGGTATCTTCCGGTATTTGCTGCGCCTGTCTCTGAATGATGCCTGTCGCAGCGCGGGGAAAACGGGAAACTTCAATACTGTAGTCACCGCCGTGTGCAGAAAAATATCCCTGAACCTCAGACCGGAAGCGCTCCTGTCCGTTCTTCCGGCGAAAAGATTTCGGGTTGATCACAAATAGATTTTTTTGTTTCATACTGCCCTATTTCCCCATGTCGTCAACATTATAGTAAAAATGCAATAAAAAAGATAGTATTAGTATTCTTTATCTCTTTTTAATTCAATTTCAGTATTTTTCAAATGCGCGTAACTCGCTTGAGTATTATCATTTTGACAAACCGGAATTTGCATCTCCGTCATTCGCCGACTTGATCGGCGAATCCATGGCCGTGACCCCGGGCTTGACCCGGGGGAACGTAACCCTGGGAATCCACGCCGATCATCGCGGTCGCAGCATTGTCATCGCGGGTCAAAGCGTTGTCATTGCGGGTCAAAGCGTTGTCATTGCGGGCGCCGACCCGCAATCCAAAAGAACGTCTCTGCCTGCCGGGCGCAGTGCCGCCTGCGGCGGGGGACGCTCCGCTAATGTATTACGGTAGGCCCT
>JAISJT010000007.1 GCA_031261395.1 Eubacteriales Family XIII. Incertae Sedis bacterium | reverse complement strand
GAAGCGCTCAAACGGCTTTCCTATGAAGGCTTCGTCGATCTCCACCCAAACCGCGGTGTGACGATTTCCACCGTTAGCCCGCACGATGCCGTCGAGATCCATCAGCTCCGCGAAGGGCTTGAAGGCGTCGCCGCGCGGATGTGCGCAGTCAATCATCCGGAAGATATCATCTTGCAAATGGAACAATGCTTAGATGAAAACGCGGAAGCTTTTCTGAGCGGGCAGTACAGCAAGGCCATCGGTTTTGACAACAAATTTCATACCCTCCTGGTTGCCGGCTCCGGAAACGCACGCATGATCCAGATCACCGAAGGGATCCTGCATCAAAGCGGACGCGCCAATTTCCTGCAGGCAACGGCGGCGGCACGTATGAAACGATCCGCGGTCCAGCACCGAAACATCCTGCGGGCAATCAAAAAAAGCGATCCCGACTTGGCGGAAAAATATGCCCGCGAACACATGCGTGACGTCCAGCGCTTCATTCTGATGTATCAAAAAACACATGAGGTTTGATTTTGCAAGGAAAGCACAGGCCCAAATAAGCGCTCATCTCATCTTTCGCGCCGCGCTCAGGATATGGCGTGCGAGATCACGATTTACAGGGACTATTATGGAAGCGTCCGGCGCGTAGAGTCTGCGGTCGATGCTTTCGCCAAGCCCCTTCAGATAGTGCGCCGTCATTTCAAACGAGCCGTGTTCCCGGCCGCTTTTCCTCGCGGCATCCGCCAGCGCGAGGATCGGCGTCAGACGGTTGAGATAGGATACGGCTGTTTCCGACGAAGCGCGGTCGTACTTCTTCCTTTTGGCAATCAGGGAGAGACGGACAAAAAAACCTTCCTCTGTGTATCTTTTTTCAAATAATCTATAATAAAAAACAAGGCAGCGAATCATTCTATGCAAAAGCGCTATGACCAGTCTCCCCGGTCCGTCCCCCCGCTCCATTTCCTCTTGCGCATCCAATACCGTTTTTGCACGCAGACTTTTTTTTCGTGATTTGACCACAGTCAGAACGACGACCGCGATCACAACGGCGGCAATGATCGCAATCACGACGATCTTGACCGCATCCGGCATTTCCGGAAGTTCTTCAAATTCTCCGCCGGTAAAGGCTGCGGCATCTCCTGTCTGCGGCATTGCCTCAGCATCGGGCATGGCAGGATCCGGCAGCAATTCAAAAAGCCAGGCAAAAAAATCTGTGATGCAGCCGCCAAGAAATACGAAAAACCTTCCGATTGCCGCCATCATACCAAACAATGCGCCGCGCGCGGCAGGCAGGGCAAACACAACGACGGCGCCGGCGGCAAAGACAGAACAGGTAATGATCACTGTCAGGATCATCCCGCGCTCGACTTGTTTCTTGACTTCCGTTTTGCGGCTGACCGGCGCTTCTGTGCGAAGGGACGAAAGCAAGAAGAGATTGAATACAAGACAAATGACGGATAGAACAGAAGCCAACAGCGGTGCATCAAAATTACCGAGCCCGATCCCCAAAAATGCAGCCGTACCGGCAATCGAAAATTCGCAAAAAATGAGCATCGTATTGGCGCGTATCGGTCTGCGGCTCAGCATCATGCTGTGAACGACAGGAGCGAAGAATACAATGGCCGCAATGGCATGAAGGACGATGCCCTCGATCTCGTCAGTTGCAGAAAACCCAACGATCTCAGCGAACACGATCAGGACGGCATTGGCGACGGCAACCGACACAACAGTATGCTCGCGCCGCGAAATCCGATAGTTGACCACGCAAGCAAGAACGGCGCAGACAAGGATCGCGAAATAATTGTAGTCCATCACAACATCGGCTCCAATGAACGAAACGAAGAGGAAAATACAGTATCCGAAGACCGTGTTGGCAAAGACCGGGATCAGTATGTAGAGAAAGGCTTTCATCATACAGCCTTTCTGTCTTTTCCGATGCAGCGATAGGCGTTGAGGTCATCCGGCGTCAAAATCCGGGTTTTGTGCTCAGGCAGCAAACCGAGCAGTGCAGACGCTGTCACCGAGCCGGCGTCCGATGCCACATAGTAGATTTTTCCCGTTTCCTCCGTCCAATCGGGAGGTACGCCCCTGATCGGCCCGTCTTTTTCCGAAGCGGCGGCCAGTAGCGTCAACATCTCGAAGCGCTCAGCATCCGCACAGGACGGCGGCGTGCAGGTTTCCTCATACCAGACGGAAGACGGTGCAAAAAGCGACACGGAGATGCCGCGGCGTGTCAGGGATTCAATCAAGGAAGCGGTGACCGACAGCGCTTCTTCAAAGACATAGGGAGAGACCAAACGAAACGACCCCGGATCTATTACAAAAAGGACCGAATCGGGCGTCACTATTTCAAACACATTGGTCTTTATCGCCTGACCGCGCGCGAGCAGCCGCATATTGATATTGCGCATGGGATCTCCCGCCTGATAGTCGCGTACGGATTTGATGGAAGTACGATCCTCCAGATAGCCTGTCTCACGGGACCGCGTATCCCACATATCATTGATAATGCCGGCTACCGATACATCCGCAAGAGCCGGAAAGACGACAATGCGGTTTTGTTCGGGCGTCTTGTATGTCCGGCCAACGGCAGAAAGACCAAACCCGTCGCCCGAACGAACTGAGGAATCGCCAAATTCCATGATCCCGCGCCGCCTCGCCGTCCACGTATCGTGAAAGGTGACCCGACCGTACCAGTGTACCAAGGAAAGCGTATAGAGCCGCTCATATGTCGTAATAGTCGTTTCTTTTGCCTCATCGTAGACCTCGTGCGAAATGATTGTTTCCGGCGGCGAAGAGGCCGGCTCGTCCGTCCCGCAAGGTTCACGTATCTCCACCCAAATGAGCGGCAGCGCTTTGCCGTTGGCAATGGTTCGTGCGACCACGAAAGTCTGGCCCGGAAAAACGCCGGTATGATTCGCATGCCGCAAAAAATCTACATTTTTCAGAGCGGCCCTTGCCCACAGATAAGACACAAAAGTCAGAACAAAGACGAAACCCAAAAATAGTGCGACTCCCGTCTTTTCAAACAGCGCCGCGAATACACAAAGCACAAGCCAGCAAATGATGGCGACAGGCTTTGTCAGAAAACTCGACTCAATGCCGGTATTATTGTTGTTCGGGTCCGGCAAGGATCAGCTCCTCCTCATCGATTGGCGCCGGTACTGTGCGCAGGATGTCACAAATGACGTCCTCTTCGGTTTTGCCGGAAAGTCTCGCCTCGCCGGAGACCAGGCTGCGGTGCGGCAGCAGATACGGCGCAAGCGTTTGGATGTCGTCCGGAGTCACGAAGTCCCGGCCGTGGATCGCCGCATGGGCCTTGCCTGCCCGGTATAGGGCGCGCGTGCCGCGAGGACTGGCTGGCAGCGCGAGCAAGGGCGTCTGCCGCGTGGCCTCCGCCAAACTGACTATGTAGCCAAGCACCTTGTCGCTGATATGCACTGAAAGGACGCGCTGCTGCATTTCTGCAAGCTCGCCTTCGGCGAAAATCGGATTCAATTTATCAAAGGGGATCTCGTCACCGACCGTCTTTAGCATCAGGACTTCGCCTTCCCTGTCCGGATAGCCGAGTGAGAGCCGCATGAGAAAGCGGTCCATCTGCGCCGCTGGCAGGCGGAAAGTGCTTTCCTGTTCCACAGGATTTTGCGTCGCAAGCACGAGGAAAGGCTGCGGCAGAGCGATAGTTTCGCCGTCGATGGTGACCTGTCCCTCTTCCATCGCTTCGAGCAGCGCCGCCTGCGTGCGCGGAATCGCGCGGTTGATCTCATCCGCCAAAAATAGATTGGTCATGATCGGCCCCAGGCGCAAGCGAAAATCGCCAAGCTTTTGGTCGTAAACCGAGAGCCCCGTCACATCGGATGGCAGCAGATCCGGCGTGAACTGCACGCGGGCCTGGCTGCAGCCGAGCACCAGCGCCAGCGTCTTGACCAGCGTCGTTTTGCCTGCGCCGGGCAAATCGTCGAGCAGGATATGGCCGCCGGCAAGCACCGCAGTCAGTATGAGGCGAATGCGGTCTTCCTTTCCGACAATGACCTTGGACGCCTCCCGTACGGCGGCTTCTGTCTTTTCCTGTATCGTTTTCATGGATTCACTCCTTCGTTCATGCTGCCAGTGCGATAACCGACAAGGTCGAGTGTGATATACGAGAAACCTATCTGTTTGAATTCGCTGACGAGCTGCGCCCTGATATCAGGCGCCGTCAGCCGCTCGATTTCCTCGGGCAGCACTTCGATACGCGCGATCGGATTTTCGTTGCCGTGAATACGGACGCGCACAAAACGGAAAGCACGGTCGAGCAGCCATTGCTCGGCGCGGTCTACCATATGCAGGCGTTCGATCGTGATATCCTCGCCATACACAAAGCGCGAGGACAGGCAGGCGAACGATTGCTTGTCCCAGGTGCCCAGACCAAGCGCCCTGGATATCCTGCGGATCTCGTCCTTGGGCAACCCGGCTTCGCGCAGAGGACTTTTGACGCCGAGCTCGGAAACGGCCTGCATCCCGGGGCGATAATCGCCTTCGTCATCGACATTGGAACCCTCGAACACCGCCTTTGCCCCGAACGCAGACGCGATTTCTGTGATCTTCAAGAACAGTTCGTGCTTGCAGAGATAGCAGCGGTTCAAGGGGTTTTTGGCGAAACCGTCGATGTCGAGTTCTTCCGAATCGCAGATTTGATGCGCGATTCCGTGAGCCGCGCAAAAATCGGCCGCCGCTTTGAGTTCCCGCTCGGGAAACGACGCCGAACGCGCCGTGACGCAAAGCAAATTGTCACGGCCCAGAGCCTCGACCGAGGCCAACGCCAAAAGCGTCGAGTCCACGCCGCCCGAAAACGCAACCACCGCCTTTTCATACGGCCTTATCACAGCGAGCAAGCGCTCATAATTTGTCTTTGTCACTTCATCCAATGATACGTCCTCCTCCAAGCACCTCGTTGCCTATGTAAAAAACCGCCGCCTGCCCTTTCGCCGGCGCGCGCACCGGGGCGTCAAAAACGATGTACGCCCGCCCTGCGTCCGGTTCCGGTGCGCCCGGATCTGCGCAGATCGTAGCGGGCGCAGGCACAGCGCCGTAGCGGATAGCCACCTCCGCGCGGGACAGGCGGGACAGGGGACGGTCCTCTGCCCCAATCCAGTTGATATTCGCTACTTCGATCCTCTCGGAAAAAATCTCAGCCTCGTCCGTCAGCACGACCTCGTTCGTTTCAGGCCGGATCTCCTTCACAAAGACAGGCCGCCCAAGCGCGACGCCAAGCCCCTTGCGCTGACCGACCGTATAGTGCATGATCCCGCGATGTTCGCCGAGCCGATGCCCCTCCGTATCCACGAAAGATCCGGGAACGGCCGCCTTTCCGCGGTAGCCTTCAATAAAAGCCGCATAGCCGCCCTTGGTCACAAAGCAGATGTCCTGGCTCTCCGCTTTCTTCGCCGTAACAAATCCGGCTTCCGCCGCAATCGCCCGCACCTCCGGCTTTGTCAGCGCACCCAGCGGAAAATCTACGTGTCTGAGTTGATCGGGCGTCATAGAATACAAAAAATATGTCTGGTCTTTGGCCGTGTCAGCCGCACGCATGAGCCGGCAGCCGTCCTTTATTACGGCATAGTGCCCGGTCACCACCTTGTCAAAACCCATCTGCCGGGCTCGGTCAAGCAGCCGCCCGAATTTCAAAAACTCGTTGCAGTCGATGCAGGGGTTCGGGGTTTCCCCCCGTTCGTAGGCCCCCGCAAAGCGCTCGATCACCTCTTGCCTGAACTCCTCCGTGAAGTCAAAGACGTAGTGAGGGATTTTCAGATCGGCACAGACACGCGCCGCATCGGCAGCGCCGGAAAGCGAACAACAAGGACGATCCTGCGGTTCTCCCGCATCTTCGTTCTCAAAGAGTTTCATCGTCACGCCGACGCATTCATAGCCGGCGCGCATCGTGAGCAAAGCAGCTACCGAACTGTCCACACCGCCGCTCATGGCGATCAGTGCCTTCACCGAAATACCTCGTCGGACAGGATCGTGAAACTTCCCTTGCGAAATTCGATCAGCCCGTCCTGGCGCATCATAGCGAGTTCATGCGAGAGTGAACTGCGATTGACGCCAAGATACTGTGCAAACTGTTCGCGATCCATATCGACCTCGACAAAACGATCACCTACCAGCATTGCGCGGTTGCGCAGAAAGACGCAGATGCGTTCGCGCAGGGATTTGCGGTACAGCACTTCGATTTTGTGCAAACGCTTCAGGTTGTTAAGGGAAAGCTCGTGAATCATATTTTCGTGCAATTTTCGCATCGCATCCGGATCCAATTTTTCGGAAAACAGAGCATCATAGTCGACCGAGACAATACAGCATTCGTCAAGCGCACAAAGGCTGAAAGGACACCGGCGCGATGGCGAACAGACAATATCCAGTCCGATGAGATCGCCCGCAAGAAAGAGCTCCACCAGATCAAGCGTTCCATCCTCATGAAAATGGACGCCCTGTACGCGCCCTTCAAGAAGGAGCATGATGTTATTCAGGCGGCTTCCTTCCGATAGAATCGTTTCCTCTTTGGAAAAAACCTGCGTTGTCGCATTCCCAAAAGCGAGAATATCCTCTTGTTCTTTTGGAGAAAACTTCGTAAAAATCCGTGCATTCCCCGTGTTAATGATTGCATTTTTTTTCATTCAAGCAGCGTCCTTACTACCCTTGTCTCTTCTGAAATCATCACGGCGCCCGGCGCCACCGCCTGCAGAGCTGCCAGCGCCGCTGTCCGCTTTTCCGCGGACGTGACCAGTTCCGTACGCACCTTATCCGCAAACGTGGCCGGACCAAGCGTAAAAAACTCGCCGCTTTCTCCCTTGACCCGATTGTATGCCGAATAGTCCAATTCTACCGTGATTACGAGGCGCTGTGCAACCTCTGCCAATCCGGCCGCGGCAATCGCCAGTTTTGCCGTACCGGTATAGGCGCGCATCAGACCGCCCGTACCGAGTTTGATCCCGCCAAAATACCGCGTGACGATCACAGCCGTATCACTGATGCCTTCCGAAACCAACATATGTACGATGGGTGCGCCGGAGGTACCGCGCGGCTCGCCGTCGTCTCCGGCCCACTGGAGCGCGGCCGCAGGACCGAGCGCATAGGCGGGCACATTGTGCGTCGCTGTGCGGTGCAGGCGGCGTACTTCATCGAAAAAAACCTCGCATTCCTCAGGCGTTTCTGCATGGCGTACATAGCCGATAAAGCGAGAGCGCTCCACCGTTTGCTCTGCCTCCCCTGCGCCGGCCACCGTCAAATAAGGCCGCATCGGCAATCAGAAAATGTGTTTTTTCAGTTCCCCGATGAACTTGTCGTTGAGGATCTTGATGTGCGTGCCCTTCATGCCGAGCGAACGCGATTCGATCACGCCGGCGCTTTCTAATTTCCTCAGCGCATTGACGATGACGGAACGCGTGATGCCGGAACGATCGGCGATCTTGCTGGCAACCAGCAATCCCTCCGTACCGTCGAGCTCCGCAAAAATCTGCTGCACTGCGTCGACTTCAGAGTATGACAGCGTACTGATCGCCTTTTGCACCGTCGCCCGGATGCGTTCATCATCCAACCGCCGCAATGTCTGGATCCGCTTGATTTCGAGTCCCACCACGGTCGCCCCGTACTCTCCGAGCACAAGATCTTCATCCCCGAACTCGGGCTCATAGCGCGTGAGTACAAGCGTTCCGACGCGTTCCCGCCCGCCCATGACCGGGATGACAGTATGTAATTTCTCATAGGTATCATAGTCGTATTTGAAGATTTTCAGCGCTTCTTCGCCCTTCAAATTGGACTGCGTCTCTGCCACCTTGAGCAGTTCATCATTGTATTCCTTTGGCATGACATCGAGACCGGTCTCAGGGTCTTCGATCGCCGAACTATCCGACCTGATCGTATAGTGAACACCCAGCAGCATCCCGTTCACATCGATGATATAGACATTTCCGTCGATGAGTTCTGACAGGATGGTCGCAAGATCCGGGAATGAAAACGCACCCGTCGTACTCTCTTGCAGCACCCAGTTGAGTTTTCGGACCTTTGTCAATAAATTTCTTTCCATTTGCATCCTCACTTATTTTGACACAAAAAAATAGGGCACAGCCTGCGCCGCACCCCAATTATACCATCGTTTCACAAGTGATTGGAAAAAATATTTTGAATTTTCTTGTAATTAACGGAAATAATCCTCTACAAGATATACCGGCTCATATCGTCTGCCTGGATCACGTCGATGAACTTGTTTTTCACAAAGTTTGCATCGACCGAGATTTCCTTTTCTCCGTTGTCCGGCAAGTCAAACGCGACGTCCTCGAGCAATTTTTCCATCACCGTATGCAGACGCCTCGCGCCGATATTTTCGGCCTGTTCATTGGCCAAAAAACTGATGCGTGCGATCTCCCTGACCGCTTCCTCCGAAAAGTTCAGGCTGACGCCTTCTTCCGTTTCGAGCAGCGCCTTGTGCTGCTTGATCAAAGCGTTTTCGGGTATCGTGAGGATGCTCACAAACGCATCTTCCGTCAGGTTTTCCAGCTCCACACGGATCGGAAAACGGCCCTGAAGTTCGGGAATGAGGTCTGTCGGCTTCGCCGTATGGAAGGCTCCGGCTCCAATAAACAGCACATGATCCGTCTTGACCGGACCGTACTTCGTGTTCACTACGCTGCCTTCAACGATCGGCAGGATATCCCGCTGTACGCCTTCGCGTGATACGTCTGCACCGGAACGAAACCCGCTGCCCGAAGCAATCTTGTCGATTTCGTCGATGAAGATGATCCCGTTTTGCTCCGCATTTTCGAGCGCCTCGGCCGTCACCTGATCCATATCGATGAGATTGGCCGCTTCCTGTTCGCGCAGGATCTTTCGCGCCTCGCGCACCCGGAGTTTTTTCTTTTTCTTTCGGCCTCCCGGATTTATCGCATCGAAGATATTGCCGATCGCGATCCCCATGCCGCCTTCTCCGACGTCGAGCTGATTGTTCTTTGGCTGCTCCGCCACTTCCACCTCGATGTACTGCTCATCCAAAAGCCCCTCTTTGAGCTGCTTGCGCACTTGCTCGCGCGTGAGCTCGACTTCCGAATCCGTGCGGTTGTCCGGCTCCTCAGGCTGTTGCTGCTGGGTGTTCTGCTGATTTCCCATAATAAAATCAAAAGGCCCCTTGAGCGTTTGCGCACCACCACCCTGTTTCTTGCGTCCCGGTGCTATCGCATCGAGGATCTTTTCTTCGGCGATATCCTCGGCGACTCCGTACTTTTCTTCGAGCCGCTTTTGTTTCGTGATCCGGATCGAGGCCTCCACAAGATCGCGCACCATAGAATCGACATCACGGCCAACATAGCCAACTTCGGTAAATTTCGAAGCTTCTACCTTGACGAAAGGCGCATCCATCAGCTTGGCGAGCCGGCGCGCGATTTCCGTCTTGCCGACGCCGGTCGGGCCCATCATGAGAATGTTTTTCGGCGTGATCTCATCACGCATCGTCTCGTCTACAAGACTCCTGCGGTAGCGATTTCTCAGCGCGACCGCGACGCTCTTCTTGGCGCCTTCCTGCCCGATAATATATTTGTCGAGTTCGAGGACGATCTCTCGCGGCGTCATATTGTAAAATTTATTTTCCATCTTCTTCACCGCCTCCCAATTTCACGACGCTGATATTGTCGTTGGTATATACGCAAATCGATGAGGCGATCTTCAGAGATTCCCGCACGATTTCTTCGGCGTCCATATCCGTGTGATCAAAGAGCGCATGCGCCGCCGCATAGGCAAAATTGCCGCCGCTGCCGATCGCCACAAAATCCTGATCCGGTTCGATGACTTCACCGTTTCCCGAAATCACGAGCAGACTTTCGTGATCAGCCGCCACAAGCAGCGCCTCAAGATTGCGCATGACGCGATCCGAGCGCCAGTCCTGCGCCAAAGCGACAGCGGCCCGCCGCAGATTGCCGCCATGCTCTTCCAATTTCTTCTCAAACTTTTCCGTCAGCGTGAATGCATCGGACACAGAACCCGCAAATCCGGACAACACCTGTCCTTTATAAATTTTTCTAACTTTTTTTGCAGTGTGCTTCATCACGGACGTCTGACCCATCGTCACCTGCCCGTCGCCGCCGATACAGATGTCGTCAGGCCCCCGTCTCACCGCCACTATTGTTGTCGCATGGAAATCAACCATCTTGCGACCTCCTTCCTGCCAGGGGTCACCCTCGCGTATACATTGTTAGCACTCTTGCTCGGTGAGTGCTAATACCATTCTACGCCAAATCCCCGCTTTGTCAACAAGATATTTGCGTTAGACACAAGATATTTTATTACTCCTTGTATCCGCATTCGCGGTTGGAACAGACCAGAGTGGTCTGCTTGGTCTTGCGCTCCGTCATCAGCGCCCCGCACTTAGGACACTTCTTGTCCACAGGCCTATCCCAAAAGACCTGCTTGCAATCAGGATACCCCGAGCACCCGTAAAATACCTTCCCTTTCCTGCTCTTGCGCACCAGGATGTCCTTGCCGCAGAGCGGACAAGCCACGCCTTCAACCTTGACGATTATAGGTTTCGTATTTTTGCACTCCGGATACCCCGAACACGCAATGAACCGTCCAAAGCGCCCCTGTTTGATGACCATCGGCTTGCCGCAAAGTTCGCAAATCTCGTCCGTAGGCTCATCCTCTATCACGATCTTTTCGATCTCGGCGTCGGCCACCTCGAGTTCATCCTTGAGGACAGCATAGAAATCAGCCACAACGGCCTGCCAGTCCTTGCCTTCGGCCTCAATATCGTCGAGCTTGTCTTCCATGCCCGCCGTAAAGCCGGTATCGACGATCTCCTTGAAGTATTTCTCCATAAGCTCCGTGATGAGAAAGCCAAGATCCATAGGCACGAGCGACTTCTTGTCCCTCGTGATATAGCGGCGCTCCGTCAGTGTCCCTATTATTGGCACAAAGGTCGAAGGACGCCCGATGTTTTGCTCTTCCAGCTCTTTGACGAGAGAGGCTTCAGTGAAGCGTGCAGGCGGCTGCGTGAAACTCTGATCCGCCGTGATCTCTTTTGCATCCAAGGCTTCGCCCGCAGAGAGTTCCGGCAGGATGCGGCCTTCGTCCTCGTCAGCCGCCGTCTGGTAGACCTTCAGGAAACCGTCAAAGCGCAGTTTGCTTCCCGTAGCGCGGAAGGTATATGAGCCGTTCACAATGTCGGCGCTGACGCCGTCGAACACGGCCTCCGCCATGCGGCTCGCTAAAAAACGCGACCAGATGAGTTTGTACAGTTTGTATTGGTCCGTCGTTAGTGAATCTTTTATCTCTTCCGGCGTCAGATTGACATATGAGGGCCGTATCGCCTCATGCGCATCCTGAATATCTTTTTTCTTGTTGGAAAAGAAGTTGTTGCCGATATACTCTTTCGAAAAACGCTCTTCGATATAGGTCTTTGCCGCCGCATCCGCCTCGGCGGAAATACGTACGGAATCCGTTCGAATATAGGTCACGAGACCGACAGTGCCATGCCCCTTCACGTTCACGCCTTCATAAAGCTGCTGGGCCACACTCATCACGCGCCGCGTCTGAAAACTGAGTTTGTTCGAAGCATCCTGCTGCAGCGTACTCGTCGTATAGGGCGGATAGGGCTTGCGGCGGCGTTCTTTCAGCTCGACGTTCGCGACCGAATAATCGCCCGCTTTGAGATCCTTCAAAATCGCGTCCGCCTGCTCTTTGTTGTCAATCGACAGCTTCTCTCCGTCTTTTTCGATGAGCTTTCCCGTAAATAGTTTTTTGTCACCCGTCAATTTCGAAAACTCTCCGGCAATCTTCCAAAATTCAACGGGGACAAAAGCCCGTATTTCACGCTCACGATCCACGATGATCTTCAGCGCCGCAGACTGCACGCGCCCTGCCGAGAGCCCCATGCGAATCTTGCGCCAAAGCAAAGGACTGATTTTGTAACCCACGATGCGATCGAGCACGCGCCGTGCCTGCTGCGCATCCACAAGGTTCATGTCCAATTTGCGGGGAGTTTTGACGGCGTTTTTGATCGCATCCTTCGTGATCTCGTTGAAGACGATGCGGTCCGCCTTTTCATTATCAAGACCGAGCAGAAAGGCAATATGCCACGAAATCGCTTCGCCTTCGCGATCCGGGTCGGTCGCAAGCAAGACATTCTTTGCACTCTTTGCTTCCTTTTTCAATTCCTTGATGACGTCGCCCTTGCCGCGAATATTGATATACTGGGGTTCAAAATTGTGATCGATATCAACGCCGAGTTTGCTCTTTGGCAGGTCCCTGATATGCCCCACCGAAGCGACCACCTTGTAATTCGACCCCAGGAATTTGCCGATCGTTTTGGCCTTCGAAGGAGATTCCACGACGACCAAAGTCTTGCCGTCCGCCTTTTTCGCCGCCTTATTCTTTGATTTCTTTGCCGTCTCAGCCACAGCCGCTGTGCTTGCCATCATTTGCTCCGTTCCAAATCCTGCGCGCGCAAGGCCAAAATCAAGGTCCCTCCACGCAACCATATAATAGTAAGTAGTTTACAAGTCGTTATTCAAACACTTTTGATTTGCGATGTCAAGAAACTATTTGAATTGGCTGACAAACATTTGGCCGTGACCATCCCTAATTACTGTTCACGTATGCGCGAATTTGCGCCGAGATGATGACTTTTCCGCAAAAATCACTATATACTTGGAGAAATATGCGGAAAACTCACCATCTCGACGCAAATTAGAGCTTGTGTGAACAATAACGTTCATTTGCGTTGAAAATAACATAATTACACCATTGCATTGACATTGCACACCATATGTCGTACAATGACATGACAGAAGGAGGTGTGTGATTATGGCACAGATAAGTATTAGAATTGATGATAACGTAAAAGAGCAGACTGACCTGATTCTGTCAGAACTTGGTCTGAATATGTCCACGGCATTTAATATGTTTGCTCGTCAAATTGTTAGGCAAGGCGGCATCCCTTTTCCTGTTCAGTTGGGAAAGGTCGATATTGCGGAAACATCGAGCAGAGAGCAAATCGTCGCAAGAGGGAAAACTGCGCTATCAGAATTGCGATATGAAGCGAGCCAAAGCGGTCAACTATCTGATGAAGATATTGAAGCAGAAATCAGGGCATACAGAAAAGAAAAACGAAACAAGTAGGTGGCCCGATTATGCAACGAATCGTTTTGGATACAAATATTATTGTTTCGTCCATTATTTCTGAAAATGGCAATCCATATAAAATCGTTGATATGGTATTTGATGATGCTTTCAGTATTTATTACAGCCTTGAAATATTAGCTGAATATGAAGATGTTCTGCATCGCGAAAGACTAAATTTGAATCTCGACAAAGTAGAATATATGCTTGATGCAATCCGAACTGTTGGAGTATATGTTCCACATAAAAAGAGTGACATATCACTTCCTGATGAAGATGATCGCATATTTTATGATGTTGCCAAGTCAAATGACGCGATCTTGATTACCGGTAATACGAAACACTTTCCGGAAGAAGCCTTCATCTTGACGCCTGCCGAATTTTTGGATTCGCACAATGAATAATCGATCTAAGAGAGGAGATTTTTCTCCTCTCCCGATTGCACAACTGCCTACTTCTTCGTCCACCGAGCGTAGTAGGTCGTATTCTTCGTGATCTTCACCACCGTGGTTTTCGTAATCTTCGTCCCGCCGGATTTGTCTGTGTACCACCCGTCAAACTTGTACCCCGTCCGCGTCGGTGTGGGCAGAGCGCCAAATTTCGCAGCATAAGTGACTTTCAGTTTTGTTGTCTTCGCCTTCGCGCCGCCATCCACAGGCGATACCTTCCCGCCGTTAGCATTGAATGTAGCCGTAAAAGTCTTCGCCGTCCACTGGGCATGCAGAGTATGATTTTTCGCGATCTGCACCTTCGTCGTCTTTGTGATTTGCGTGCCGCCGCTCTTGGCCGTATACCAGCCCTTGAACGTATACCCGGCGCGCGATGTGCTTGCAAGCTTGCCATAGGCCGAACCAAACTTCACGGTCTTTGTCTTCGCAGATATCTCATTCCCTCCGTTGACATTGTGCGTGACCGTATAAGTCTTTGCAATCCACTGTGCGAAGTAAGTCACGTCACCGGCCGGCTTGGTCTTGTCCGTGACCTTCGTCCCGCCCGACGCCGCCGTGTACCAGCCTTTGAACGTATAGCCCGTACGAGTAGTCTTCGGAAGCGCTCCGATAGCAGCGCCCTTCGAGACAGACTTGCCCGCAACCGAAGTCCCGCCGTTCGCATCAAACGTCACTTTGTAAGTAGTTGACGGAGGCGTCACCTTCACAGCCGTCCAGTGCGCATAGTAAACAACAGTCGCCGTCACAAGCGTTAATGCAGAAATCTTCACCCCGCCCGATGCTTCCGTATACCAGCCGTCAAACGTATACCCGGCGCGCGCAGGCTCCGGCAATTGTCCGACCGCCGCACCCGCATTGACAGTTCTGGTCACAGCAGAGCTGCCATCGTTCGCAACGAAAACGACCTGATAGGCGCTTGGCCCCGAGATAGCCGTCCAGTGTGCATAATATGTAACATTCGCCGTCACAAGCGTAGAAGGCGTGACCTCCGTCCCGCCGGTTGCCGTAGTCCACCAGCCTTCAAAGACAAAGCCAGCCCTCGTAGCCGTCTGAAGTTCACCAACCTCCGCGCCATAGTCTACGATGATACTCTGCGGAGCCACAGCGCCACTGCCGTTCCCGCTGAATGTCACCGTACGCGGACCATTGACGGTAAAACTTAGCGGGATCGATAGGCTCAGACCGTTGTCCCCGCTGATAGTCAGTACATCCGAATGAATTCCCGCCAATAGACCCGTCACGGGGCGTACTTTGATGTTCGCTGTACCGCCCACAGCGATGGTCGTCTTGCTAAGCGCGGCAGTGATCTCAAATTTCGAATTTTCTCCAAGAGCAGCGGTCAAACCTGTCAGTTGTCCCGTTCCCGTATTTTTAATTGTGATCTGTTCCGCAGTACGTTCACCATAGCCCAGCTCCGCCGATAAAAAGTAAACTTCGTCAATCCCGAAACCGGCTTCGTCATCCCCGAAACTGGCTTTGTAGGTGTGCGCAGTGACAGTGAACGAGAGAGGGATAGTCAAATTGAGACCGTTGTCCCCGCTGATAGTCAGTACATCCGAATGAATTCCCGCCGCCGACCCCAACTTTGGACGAACGCTGACAGTCGCCATGCCCTTCGCTGCCACAGTCGTTTGACTAAGAGCGGTACTAATCTCAAATCTTGAATTTCCACCAAACGAAGCAACCAAATTGGTCAATGGACTCGTACCAAAATTGACAATTGTGATCTGTCGTTGTTGCTGTGCGCCATAGTCTGCTCGCATTGATGGGAAGATATCATGTGATGGAAAAGCGATGACTTCATCATGCGTCCGCATTTGCAAGACAGGATATCCGCCGCCTGACGGCATTTCCCACACGTCGACAAAATCAAATCCGATAAAAGATTCTTGTTGTCTCATTTGCGTATCAGACAATGCACTAACGTTGACAAATAAATAATCATAATAACTTGCAGCTGTAGCGCTATCGATATAGTAACAGTTTTCTACCTTAGAATTGGCAGAACCACCAAACAAACCTTTGGCAGAATCTGAATCACCAGAGGATGTCACCATTCCGGCATTGTAACTGTTTTCTATTTCTAAAAAAACGGAGTCCAACAGACCGACCAGCCCTCCTGCACATGAAGTATAGGCGGAGGATGTCACTTCACCTGTGTTATAACTGTTCTCTATCACTAAAGAAGAAGACTCATAAGAACCGACCAACCCTCCTGCATATGACCAGGAGGAGGAGGAGGATGTCACTTCACCTGTGTTATAACTGTTCTCTATTACAAAAGAAGAAGAATACGATTCAAAATAACCAACCAGCCCTCCGGCAGATGAAAAAGAGGAGGAGGAGGTCACTTCACCTGTGTTATAACTGTTCTCTATTGCCAAAAAAGAAGAGTCATCAAAAGAACCAACCAGCCCTCCGGCAGATGAATTATAGTAGGAGTCGGAGGATGAGGAGGAGGAGGTCACTTCACCTGTGTTATAACTGTTCTCTATTGCCAAAAAAGAAGAATCACCAGAAGAACCAACCAGCCCTCCGGCAGATGAAAAATTATAGTATGAATATGACATCACTTCCCCTGTGTTATAACAGTTCTTTATTGTCAAAAAAGAAGAATCATCAGAAGAACCAATCAACCCTCCGGCATATGAATAAGAGGAGGAGGAAGATGTCACTTCACCTGTGTTATAACTGTTCTCTATTACTAAAGAAGAAGTATATGAAAAACTAACCAACCCTCCGGCATATGAATAAGAGGAGTAGGAGGAGGAAGAGGAAGAAGATATCACTTCCCCTGTGTTATAACTGTTCTCTATTACTAAAGAAGAAGAAGTATATGAAAAACCAACCAACCCTCCGGCATATGAATAAGAGGGGGAGAGGGAGGAGGGGGAGGAGGAAGATGTCACCCCCCCCGCATTATAACTGTTCTCAATCACGACAGAATCCTCACAATAACCAACAAGCCCCCCTGCAAATGATTGCTGTAATGAGGATGAGGATACGGATACCTGAACATTGCTATTTTCAATACCGATGTTGGAAATTAAGAGCTCTGTACTAACGCCCGCACATCCAATCAAGCCACCAAACGCGCTACTTGAACTTTCAATATTCACATGCATATTGGATATGACATATCCGTTGCCATTCAATATGCCGTAAAACGGCTCATCGGTTCCTATTGGAATCCATTCACCACCGTTATATCCACTCAGGTCGATATTGTTCATCAGGATATACTGCCCGCCTGCAGTAATTGCCGCTAATTCCGCTGGGGTCGTGATGCCCGTATATCCGTCCGGCACAGAGGTCTTGTGCGTCACCGGCACGATGAAATCGTAGTTGGTCGTGCCGTCGTCGCCGAGAGCTGTGACAACTTCCGTGGATTCCGGCTCGGTGGCCGGAATGACAATATCTTCGCCGATCGGAGTGACAACGTCTTCGGCGGGCGGAATGACAGCGTCTTCGGCGGCCGTGACAAGATCTTCGGCGGGCTGACCTGCGCCTTCTTCAGCGTAGGCGTTCTGTGGCATTGCTGCGAAGAACATCGCCGCTACCATGACTGCGCTTAGGAGGAATGCGAGCGTCCTCCGACTATTGGTTGCTACCGTGTGCTTGTTCATGTTGTTTCCTTTCCGAATATTTATCTGCTGCTTATGAAATTAAATGGCTATAGATTCCCGCCTACGCGGGAATGACAGGTGCCTGTCGTGAATGACAGGTGACTGTCGTGAATGACAGGGATCTGCCAAGTGTGACAGGTGCGGATGCGGGGCATGACGAAATGCAACACGCTGTTTATGCGTGCTTGCCTGTCTGTTCAATTTGAGGATGTTTGTCGCGCTAAGAAATCTTAAAGGCTCAAAAAATTGATTGATTGATTGATTGATTGATTGATAGCAAGTATCGTGCCATTTCTACTGCCCTCGTGCGCGGTTCAAAATATTATTAGAAATATAGCACATTTTGATGTTTAGTGCAAATTGAACTTTAGTTTAGTGAGTATTCCACGCGTTACAGCATTACAATTCACTGTGTATTGATTATCATTTTGAACGAAATACACTCAATTTGCGCCGAGATGATGACTTTTCCGCAAAAATCACTATATATTTGGAGAAATATGAGGGCCTACCCTAATACATTACCGGAGCGTCCCCCGCCGCAGGCGGCATAAGGAAGCGCAACGACCGGAGGAGTGAGCGAAGCCCACGTTGACCGCCTGAACAACATCCAATGCATGCGCGAATATGAGAATATATACATGTTCGGTTACAGGCGCAAACTATCAGACGTACTGATTTGCGATGCCAAGAAACTATTTGACAAAGCCCCATTGAACGATCAAATTCAAGTCATCATGAATCTGTTTTTCCAGTATCGCCATGTCATAAGCCGCCTGTGCGCGCAGCCAATACCCCGATGTCAGGCCAAAGAACCGGCACAATCTCAAATCCGTATCGGCGGTTATCGCTCTTTTTCCCGCAACGATATCACCGATTCGCTGCGCAGGTACATGAATTTCCTTTGCCAGCCGATATTTTGTGATGCCCATCGGTTTCAAAAATTCTTCTTTCAGTAATTCACCCGGCGTGACCGGCATCAATTTTTTCATCGCAATCCTATCCTGTTTCCGCTTAGTAACTCAAGCCTGTTTCCGGGCGGTATGCGCAAATCGTTCAATGTGCCAGCTATCTCCAACTGCAATAACTTTCTCAATGCGATTCGCTTAACATGTACGAACTTTTTCACCCGGATATGATTCGCAAGTTGTTCTGTATCTTTATCTTTATACGATACGATCATAATAATAACACCTCGCGTTAATAATGTAAAGCGTTATTAATGCAAAACATTATTATTATCCGTTTCAAAGCAATCACAAATAATTTGTTATTGACAATACTTACGCTCATTGTGAAATAAATATCTTTCCGGCGCCGGTGGTCAGGCAATTTTTGATTTCGAGCAGGGTCACTACCGAAGTCAGGGTGCTGATGGGCAGGCCGGTTTCTGAGGCAAGGCGGTCGTGGGAAAGTTCGCCGTGTACGCGAAGCGTTTCCATGACGCGGCGTTCCTGTGCGGTAAGGCTCTTGTCAAGCGAGGCGGCGATATCGCTGGAAATGCCGAGGTCAGATAGGATGTCGTCGATGAAGACGACCGGGCGGGCGCCGTCGGCAATCAGTTTGTTACAGCCAATGCTCGACTTGCGGTTGATATTTCCGGGGACGGCATAGACTTCGCGGCCCTGCGATGCTGCGTGTTCGGCCGTGATCAGCGAGCCGCTTGAAAATCCCGCCTCGACCACGACCGTAGCATAGGACAGGCCGCTGATGATGCGGTTGCGTGCGGGAAAGGTATAGCGGTTCGGCGGATAGGCGTCTTCGTACTCGGAGACCACCAGGCCGGTGCGTGCAATCTGGCGCATCAGGCCGAGGTTTGACCTTGGGTAGCAAAGACCAAGGCCGGTTCCAAATACGGCGATCGTCGGCGTCTTGCCCGCAAGCGCGCCTTGGTGCGCCGCTGTGTCGATACCTTCCGCCATGCCGGAGACGACGCAAACTCCGTGATTCGACAACCTCTTGGCGATCGTGTATGCGGCCCAGCGTCCGTAGTCGGTCGAGCTGCGCGATCCGACGATGGCGATCATCGGCGCCTTTAGCAGGCACGGGTCTCCCGTGTAGCGGAGTTGCTCCGGGGGATTTTTGATCAGTGAGAGCAGCACGGGATAGCGGGAATCTTCCCTTTCGATCACGCCCTGTGAGCCCGGCCCTTCCGCCATTCCGTTCATGACGGTCTCCTGTAGGCGAGAGCCTCGGCCATATGGACAGCCCCGATGCATTCCGCATCATCGAGATCGGCAATGGTGCGCGCTACCTTCAGAGCCTTCGTCCGCGAGCGCACACTCATGGCGAAACGCGTATAGGCATTCTTCAGTAGAACTTCGGCTTCCTGATCCACCCGGCACACCTGTTCCATATCACGCCCCGCGAGTCTGGCATTGATTACGCTGCCGTTTCTCGCGTACTGAATCTCCCGGGCGCGAATAACGATACTCCTCATTTCATTTGAATTCATGGCAATACCGCCGGACTGCGAGTCGAGATCTTCTTCGGAAACAGCGCCAAGCCTCACGTGGATATCGATGCGGTCGAGCAGAGGCCCCGATATACGCGACACATAGCGCTGCCTCTCGCGCTCCGTACAGCGGCACTCGTGCTTCGGATCCCCGTAATATCCACAGGGACACGGGTTCATCGCCGCAATCAGCAGAAAGTCACAGGGATACCTCCCCTTGAAGCCGACGCGCGACAGATCGATATAGCGGTCCTCCAGCGGCTGACGCATCATATCGAGCGTCCTGCGGTCGAATTCGGGCAGTTCGTCCATAAATAATACCCCGCGGTGCGCGAGCGACAATTCGCCCGGCCTCGGTCTTGCGCCGCCTCCCATGATAGCAGCCCCCGTCGCCGTGTGATGAGGCGTACGGAAAGGACGCACCTGGATGAGACCGCTGCCGGAGCGCATCTTCCCGGCAATGCTATGTATCCTTGTCACTTCGCGGCTTTCTTCTTCCGTGAGCGGCGGCATGATGCCGGGCACGCGTTTGGCCAGCATCGATTTTCCGACGCCGGGCGGTCCGACAAGACTGATATCGTGACCTCCGGCGGCAGCGATCAGCAAGGCGCGTTTGACGGCCTCCTGCCCCTTCACTTCGAAAAAATCTTCGTCCTCTGCGGCCTTGTCACTATTCTCTTCTCTGTTGCCTGGATAGCCCCGCACCGGCGCAATCCCTCCTACGCCGAGCAGATGGTCCACCACTTCACAAAGCTCCTGAGCAGGATAAAAAAACAGGCCCGGAAGTGTACGGACATCATCGATATTGTCCATGGGCAAAAAGATATGGTCTATTCCCTGCTCCTTGAGACCGAGTACCATCGCACAGGCAAAATCTGTACGGTTGATGCGCCCGTCAAGCGATAGTTCTCCGAGAAACGCCGTATGACCGACGGATGGCAGGCCGATCTTGCCGCGCGCAAAACCCGCGAGGATACCGATCGCGATAGGCAGGTCAAAGTGACTGCCGTCTTTCCTCGTATCGGCCGGTGAAAGGTTGACCGTGATACGCCTGAGCGGAAATTCATAGCCGCTGTTGATGATCGCGGCCCGCACACGTTCCTTCGACTCCCTGACCGCGCTGCCGGGCAAACCGACAAGATTGAAGGCGGGCAGTCCCGTAGTCAAATCCGTCTCCACCGTGACCAGATCGGTATCCAATCCGTTCACGGAGGCGGTGAATACTTTAGAAAATCGGTCGTTTCCCATCACAATACCCTTCTTTCAAAATGCGTTTTCAATATGATTGATCTCAATGTCTTCACCCTCATCTTTGCTCACAAAGACAACCTCGATCACGTCAAACCTGATATCGAAGTCATCAAAGAGCCGCTTGATCCGCATCTTCTGCGTCAGATACCACGAAGCGGTACGACGAATATGCCGGATCTTCCCCTTGTCAATAGCTTCAACAGGCAGTCCGTATACCAGACTGCGCCTTGACTTGACTTCACAAAATACAAGCAACTGCCCTTTGGTCGCAATGAGATCGATCTCCCCGACCTTGCTGCGAAACTTCCGCTCGATGATGATGAACCCATTTGCCTCAAGGCGCTGCGCAGCGATTTCCTCGCCCTCGTCCCCAAGCTCCTTCGCCCTTGCGCCCGCAATATTGAATTCTTCGTTCTGTATTCTCACGTCAACACCGTCAACACCGTCAGAAAAAATTCTTGACTTTCCTCTTCGCCATGCTAAAATTTAACCACAAGGGCGGTTGCCTCTACTCAGGCGGCTGAACCCCCATTCAAGTTTATAGCTTGTGGAGATCGCCGTTCCGATAAGGGGCGGCTATTTCCTTTGTTTTGCCTTACACATAATGTATAGCCCTACAAGTTCAATAACCGTCTGCATAATCTGCAATACAAGTTGCATTGTGTCAGTATCCATTCGCTTTACCTATTCCTTTCAGTTTAGGTTCAGCGCGTACCGCCCTCTATCCCTTATTATGTATCGCATGGGAGTATATGTCAAGCATTATTTTACATTTTTAAATACTATACCCAGCTGTAGCCCGAATGGGTTTTCGGAGGGATGCCTTTGCCTTTTTTCCACGCAGCTTGCTGCGTAATGGAAAAACGGACAGCGTAGGGAGCGAAGCGACCGTAGGAGTGAGGCGAAGCCGAACGTTGCGTTCCCGCAAACGCAAAAATAGGATTCTCTGTTACGGGAACGCAACCAGCATCCCGGAGAAAAATCATTCGGGCTACAGCGGAGAAAGCTAATAAACTTTGTCTTTCCGACCTCTACCGGTACGGTCTCCAGAAGGCCGGCGAAAACAACAGCACGATCGTAAAGATCTCCAACCTCCCCGCGATCATCAAAAAAGCCATATAGATCAGTGAAAACTGCGAGAACCCCGCAAACGACCCCACCGTACCCGGCCCCATGACCAAACCCGTATTCGACAGCATCGCGATCACCGTGCCCAAAGTAGTTTCCGCATCCAGATTTTCAAAAGCCAACACAAAGCAGGATCCGAAAACAATGACAACATAAAGGATCACAAAGGTCGCAATCGAAGAGACGCGATCTGCGGGCACGACATTGCCGCCCAATTTCACTGCGACCACAGCGTTTGGGTGCAGGCGCTTGTAGATATTGCGCCGGACGAGCGACAAGGCTACTGCCGCGCGCACGACCTTGATGCCCCCGCTCGTAGAGCCGGAACAACCGCCGACGATCATCGCGATCATCAGCAGCCAGTGCGCCGCCTGCGGCCATGCTGCAAAATCTGCGCCGGCGTATCCCGACGTCGTGACAAATCCAACCACCTGAAATACGCCGTAGCGCAGCGCCTCCGCCGGGCTATCGTAAATGCCGGCAACCATCAGGATGACAAAGATGATCGCCACGATGATGAGCAGCATGATCAGAAAAGCCCTGATCTCAAATTCACGGAAGAACTCGCGCACGCGCCGCTTGAGCAAGAGCTGATAACTCACAAAAGATAGCGATGCGGCCACACAAAAAACCACGATCACGATGTCAATGAACAGATTACTGCCAAGAATCCCTCCCGCGCTATAATTGGCAAAGCCTCCATTGCCGAGACAGCCAAAGGCGATAATAAAAGAATCATACATGCCGACGCCGCCCACTTTGAGCAGGAGGATACAGACGGCCGTCAAGACAAAGAAGAATAGCATGATGCTCTTCGCCGTGTCACTCATCCGGGCGCGTATTTTTTCTATGCTTTGGCCCGTAGTTTCCGCACCGGCAAGATTGGCAGCGCCAAAACCGAGCATCGGAATGATAGATATAGCAAAGATGATGATGCCAAGTCCGCCTATCCAGTTGGTGAACTGCCTCCAAAACAAAAGGCTTTTGGGTACCTCCGCGAGATTTTCAAAGATGGTCGAGCCTGTCGTCGTCAGGCATGACGTCGATTCAAAAAAAGCATCTATAATGGTATGATGCATCCCGGATAGCAGATACGGCAGACCTCCGAGCACGCAGGCGAAAATCCAGCAAAGCGCGACCGCCAGAATACCCTCGCGGATCTTGAGAGTCTGCCTTGCCATAGGTTTTCTGGAAAGCCGATACGCCAAAAATCCAAGGGCCACGAGGAGGACCATCAGGGCAGCGAATACCCTGGCCATGAGCGGCTCCGAAAAAATAAGGGCGCAGACAAGTCCGATCAGCATCGTACCGCCGACGATCACGCAGACGATGCCGATGATATTCACGATCATACGCACGTTGATGTTCATCCGAATAGACTGCCCGCATTCACGCAAACAGGCGATGCTTGACTTTGAGCAGTTTTTCCAAATCGAAGGAATCCGACAACAATGAAAGGATCGTCATGCGGTCGC
Source organism: Eubacteriales Family XIII. Incertae Sedis bacterium (assembly GCA_031261395.1). GTDB lineage: Bacteria > Bacillota > Clostridia > Peptostreptococcales > Anaerovoracaceae > WRMW01. Next base: position 36,516 of record JAISJT010000007.1, on the reverse strand, counting down.
CCTCTTCGATCGTCGTCTCCTTCTCGGGAAGGATGACCTTGGTCCCGCGCTGCAGTGCAACGATAGTAAGGCCGGGAGGCAATTTCAGGTTTCCGATCTGTTTGCCAATGACCGTCATCCCGTGGTCGATCGTGAGATAGACAAATTCGGCCTGTCCCTGGAGGATCTGCGAAGACAGGATGGTCGCCCCCTTGATACGGCGAACGATATGCGCCGCCTCGATATCGACCGGATTCAGCGCCATATCGACGCCCATACCGGTGATCAGTTCCCCAAAACTCTCGCGGCTGATTTTCGCGATGACGTCTTCTATCCCTTCCCGTTTTGCCAGCAAAGCCAAGAGCAGATTTTCTTCGTCGAATCCGGTCAAACTCACAAAAGCATCCATCTCCTGCAGGTTTTCGCTGTTGAGCAATTCAGTGTCAGTCGCATCCCCGTTGAGGACGAGGACATTCTTCAGATGAGTAGAAAGATATTGGCAGCGCAGTTTGTCAATTTCGATGATTTTGACCGAAGCGCCGAATTCTTCGAGCAAATGGGCGAGATAGAAACCGGATTTCCCCCCGCCGGCGATCATAACGCGCTGGATATCCTTCGATTTTTCCTTGTCGACCAAGGAGGCCGCCGTGCCGTCGATCAGGTCTCTGTCGCCAACGACATAGAGCGAGTCATCCTGCTCGATCACGCAATCGTCAGAGGCCATGAGCACGATGAGCTTGCCATTTTTGGAGATGGCCGACAAGGACATACCGAGCGGCCGCAGTATCTCTCTTGCCTCAGACAAAGACATTCCGACCAGTTCGGGCTTTCGGTTGACATTGAACTCAAGCAGGGACACGCGCCCCGCATGCAGAAGCCCGCCAAAGATAGAATATTTTTCAAGAAGGTATTTCGTGATTTCCTGAGCTACCGACCGATCAGGATTCACGATATGATCGATCCCAAAGGTCTCTTTCAGAAATTCGTACTGTTTCATGTACTCGGGATCGCGAATGCGTGCAATGACTTTTGGCACACCCAATTTTTTCGCAGTGGTTCCGATGACAATATTCTTTTCGTCCCGGTCCGTAGTCGTGATGAAGTAATCAAAATCCCGAATGCCGATTTCTTCGAGCAAACTGATCTCTTTTGCATTGCCGGCTACCGTGGTCACATCCATAGTGGCCGACAACCGATTGATCAAAGCTTCGTCTTTGTCAATGAGGGTGATCGAATGATCCCCTCCCATCAGTATTTCTATGATCCTCAGACCGAGTTTCCCGGCCCCTGCAATAGCTATTTTCATCTTTTTCCCTTAAAAGCGGCACGGGATTCCTCCCGCGCCGCAATGTCTCTATTTGGTCTGTAAAGGCAGCGTCTACGCTATCGTTTCGGTCAGCGCAGCTTCTTCCTCGTCGCTGATATTTGCTGCATGATTGCGCGGCATGATCAATACATATACGATCAGAGCCACAAAGAAGGCGAAGAGGTAGGCGTTCGCATTGATCCACCGCAGTGCGCCTACATCGAGCGCCGGAATCAGCGAGATGAGCGTCGGCAGGATCGCGCCCGCGACCCAAGCGATGACAGCGCTGGGATTGAACCCGCCACTGTACCAATACCGCCCGGTCTGGCTTTGACTGTAAAGCGAAGCAACGTCAACATTCTTCTTCTTGATGATGAAGTAGTCGATGATAAAGATCGACGCCAGCGGGGCAAGGAAGCCGCCGTACACATTCAGGAAGGTAAACATGAAGTTGCCAAAACTATCGGAGAATGTGTACGGGAGATAGTAAACGATTGCGACAAGAGTAGCAATCAGCGCACCGATCTTGTAGCCGATTTTGCTCGGTGCAAGATTTGAGAATCCGTTTGCGGGAGCAACCACGTTCGCCGCGATATTTGTCGTCAGCGTAGCAAAGACAACGCCTATGCCAACGATGAAGACGATCACGCGCATGAGTATACTTCCGTCGTTGATTTGACCGAGTGCATCAACGGGATTGAAAAACGCCGTTCCGAGCGACAGGAAAGTCGCCTGCGCGTAGAACGCGCCAACGATCGCGCAGAAGGCCATACCAGGAAGCATGCCGTACATCTGACCACGGAACTGTACTTTCTGGCTCTTCGCATAGCGCGAAAAGTCCGGGATATTCAGCGCCATCGTCGCCCAGAAACCGATATTGCCGTTCAGGGCAAACAAGAACCAATAGACATACTGGCTCGTATCCGTGAGGCCGCCCGCGCTGATATTCGATGAGAACACATCGCCGAATGAAAATCCGGCATTGCCCGCGAGGATGATCGCCCAGACAAGCAAAAGTGCGGAAAGAACGATGAGAACCGGTGAACTGAAGGACTCGAAAATACGGATCGCCTTTTGGCCCGAAGCCGTCAGCCAGAACGAAATGAACAGGAAAATCAGGAAAGCCACGACCTGGGCGGACACGGCCAAATCGTTGAAGGCCGGGACCAGCGCCTTGAGCATGAACAGCAGTGCGCCGCCGCCCGTTACCGATTGCACCATATTCCAGCCGCAAGCGGTGATCGCTCTTGAGATCGTCGGAATCTGCGCACCGCGCATACCGAAGGTCATACGGGAAAAGACCGGGAACGGAATCCCGTATCTTGTGCCTGCGTTCGAGTTCAGTTGGATAGGAACCAAAATAATTGCATTGCCGAGAATAACATTGAGAACCGCCGCCCAAACCGGAAGACCGTAGGCGACCGCGCCGGACGCCATCATGAATGACGGGATGCAGATGGCCATGCCGACCCACAGCATCGAGATGTGATAAGTATTCCATGTCCGCTCCGCGAACGTGGTAGGCGCGAGATCGGCATTGAAATACTTGGAATCTACCAGTTGCGCCTTGGCTGATTCCGTGAGTTCATAGATCCCACCTCTTTGTGATTGCGTATACTCCGCCATGTAATAACCTCCAATCTTTCATTGACCACCGCTAACGAATCCAAAAATTATAAAAAAAACAGTGCTCCGAAGAGCACGTTGTTTCTATTCGAGCGCTACCAGCGTGAGCGAGACCGCGATAAAAATAATCGCTCCGATGATGGTGATCCTTGTAAAAAACCGTTCCCAGCCCCGGCTTTTTTTCTTGCCGAAAAGCTGCTCGGCGCCGCCGCCGATCGATCCGGACAGGCCTGCGCTGTTCCCCTGCTGCAAGAGCACGAATGCAATGAGCACAACACTCGCAGCCAACAATAAAATCTTCAACAACAATATCACGACACCTTACCTCCGTTACAGCAAATAATTCATTTACAAACACAGACGCATTTTATCATATGCGTCTGTGTTGTGCAAGCGTTATTGTGCGCTTTGGGCGAATTTGTCGGAAAATTCCGACGCTGCTCAAAGCAGGGACTGTCCCTTAGAGCAGACTATGTACAAAGATCGGCGCAAAGACGACCGCCACGATCGTCATGAGCTTGATCAGGATGTTCAGGGACGGACCGGACGTATCTTTGAACGGATCGCCGACGGTATCGCCGACCACTCCGGCTTTGTGCGCTGCGCTTCCCTTGCCGCCGTGATTGCCTTCCTCGATATATTTCTTGGAATTGTCCCAGGCGCCGCCGGCATTTGCCATCATGATAGCGAGCAGAACACCGGATACAAGCGCACCCGCCAGCAGACCGCCGAGGGCAGCCGGACCCAGGATCAGACCAACAGCCAACGGCGCCACGATGGCCAGCAAACCGGGGATGATCATCTCTTTGATGGCCGCCCTCGTCGAGATATCGACGCAGCGGGCATAGTCAGGGATCGAGGTGCCGGCCATGATGCCCTTGTCCTCGCGGAACTGGCGGCGAACCTCTTCGATCATCTGATAGGCCGCCTTGCCGACGCTGTTCATGGTCAAAGCCGAGAACGCGAACGGCAGCATGGCGCCGAGCAAAAGACCGATGACCACGAGCGGCTGGAGCAAGCTGAAGGACGCGATGTCGAGACCGACGACCTGTGAATACGTCGCGAAGAGCGCGAGCGCGGTGAGCGCCGCAGAGCCGATCGCAAAGCCCTTGCCGATGGCCGCCGTCGTATTGCCGACGGAGTCGAGCTTGTCGGTGATCTGCCTCACGTCTTCCGGCAGTTTCGCCATTTCCGCGATCCCGCCGGCATTGTCCGCAACCGGACCGTAGGAGTCTACAGCAACGATCATACCCGTTGTGGAAAGCATGCCGACCGCAGCAAGTGCGATGCCGTAGAGTCCTGCAAAACCGTTCGCAACAAAGATACCGACTGCGATGCAGATGATGGGCCAGATCGTCGAGAGCATGCCTACGCCGATGCCGCTGATGATCGTGGTCGCCTCGCCCGTGAGCGATTGCTGAGCGATGTGCTTGACATACTTGTAGTCCGACGAGGTGTAGATCTCTGTGATCTTGCCGATTGCAACGCCAACAGCCAGACCGGCAATGATCGAGATTGCACAGTTGAAATTCCCAAAGAGCGCCTTGCTCAAAATCAGGGAGGCGACGACAACGATCGCAGAGCTGACGTAGGTACCCAGATTCAGAGCGGTCGCCGGATTGCCACCGTCCTTGCCGCGTACGAAAAAGACGCCGATGATGGAAGCCGCCACGCCGATTGCTGCCAGGAACAAGGGGAAAACGATGCCTTCCGGGCCGCCGGTTGCCGACATCGCAAAACCCTGAAAAATCCCCGCCGTGGAAATGGTGCTGAACCAGGGCACGACCTGCGGCAAAAATGCGGCCAACGTGATCGCGGAAATGATCGAGCCCACATAGGACTCAAACAGGTCGGAACCCATGCCCGCGACGTCGCCGACATTGTCGCCGACATTGTCCGCGATGACCGCCGGATTGCGCGGATCATCTTCGGGGATCCCTGCTTCCACTTTGCCGACCAGATCTGCACCGACGTCGGCCGCCTTGGTGTAGATACCGCCGCCCACGCGTCCGAAGAGCGCCATTGAAGAAGCGCCGAGACCAAAGCCGGTGATCACCTCCGCCACATCGGCGCCCATGATCACATAAAGATAGCCAAGTCCCAGGAGACCCAGGCCCACCACGCAGAGACCCATGACCGCGCCGCTGCGAAAAGCGACTTTCAAAGCTGTAGGCAGACCGTGCTCATTGGCGGCATTCGCCGTACGCACATTGCCCCAGGTTGCGACCTTCATCCCAAAAAATCCGGCGAGTACGGAAAAGATCGCGCCGTTCAGGAAAAGTACCGCCGTCGTCGGATTGATCGCAAAGAACAGTACGACAAACACCACGACGATCAGAACAATCATAAATTGATATTCACGCTTCAGGAACGCCATAGCGCCTGTACGGATAAAGCCCGCGATCTCCTGCATCCGGGGAGAACCTTCCGGACGCTTGCGGATCCAAACCCCAAGCAGAAGTGCTGTGATCAGCGCGATTGCCGCGACGATCGGTACAATAATACTCAATACTCCTAACATTTTTGCTTCTTACCTCTTTTTCATAAACTACAATTTTCGCTACGCATCTATATCAAATGCGCACGCTTTCGCGTACGCATGGATAGTCTTTGGATCAGGATCCGCAAATTGTGAGGAAATCCGCCGGCAGAAGACTTGCGCCGCCTACCAGAGCTCCGTCAATATCGGGCTGGCCAAGGATCTCTTTTGCATTTTCGGGTTTCACGCTGCCGCCGTACTGGATCATTACTTTTGCGGACGTATCGATCCCATGGATGTTCGTCACCTCGCTGCGGATGAATTTGCACATTTCTTCGGCCTGCTTAGGACTCGCCGTCCGTCCCGTGCCGATGGCCCAAACCGGTTCATAGGCAATGACCATGCGCTCAACATCGGTATACGGGATACCGACCAAATCCGCTACGATCTGCTCACTGACAACACTATAATGAAGACCGACATCGCGCGCGGCGAGCAGTTCACCTACACAAAGTATCGGGACAATGCCGTGTTTGAATGCTGTGTGCAATTTCCGGTTCACTGATTCATCCGTCTCCGCGAAATACTGCCGGCGCTCGGAGTGTCCGATCACACAGTAGTCAACGCCGATCTCCGCCAGCATAGACGCAGAGATCTCACCCGTAAAAGCGCCCTCTTCTTCATAATGCATATTTTGGGCGCCGAGACAGACTGCGGATCCCGCGAACGCTTCCTTGAGCGCAGCAAGCTGAGTGAAAGGCGCACAGACCGCCACTTCGTGTTCGATCACTGCGTTTGACGCCAATGCCTTGTATTCATGTGCAAAGGCCACAGCCTCCGCAGTGGTTTTGTACATCTTCCAATTTCCGGCGATCAGTTTCTTTCGCATAATAATTTTTTCTCCCGGAGTCTTTCGTCAATTCTTGTCCAAGCAGGCAACGCCCGGCAGGACCTGCCCTTCGATAAATTCTAACGAGGCGCCGCCGCCCGTGGACACATGGCTCATCTTGTCTGCCAGGCCGAACTGTTCTACCGCAGCGGCCGAATCGCCGCCGCCAATGATCGTGACAGCCTTCGATGACGCCATTGCCTCGGCAACAGCTATCGTGCCGGCCGCGAAATTTGGCATTTCAAAGACGCCCATCGGGCCGTTCCAAAGTACGGTGCCGGCTTTCGCGATCTCTGCCGCGAAAAGTTTCATCGTCTCGGGACCGATATCCAATCCTTGCGCGTCCGCCGGGATCGCCGTAGCCTTTACGATCTCCGCCGGCGCGTCATTGTCGAAAGCCGCCGCCGCCTTAACGTCGGCCGGCAGCAGCAAAGAGACGCCTTTTTCTTTTGCTTTCTCGATCAAGCCGCGCGCGAGATCCAAGCCTTCCGCATCGAGCAGGGATTTTCCGATCTCATAGCCCTCGGCTTTCAAAAATGTATATGCCATGCCGCCGCCGATGAGCAGCGTATCCGCCTTGCGAAGCAAGGCGTCGATCACCTGAATCTTGTCCGCCACTTTCGCGCCGCCCAGAATGGCCACGAAAGGCCGCTTCGGGTCATCGAGTGCATCGCCAAGATACTTCAGTTCTTTTTCGATCAGGAAACCCATGACGGCCGGGATATAGTCCGCTACACCCGCCGTCGAAGCATGATGCCGGTGCGCCGTACCGAAAGCGTCGTTCACGAAGACACCCGCCAGCGACGCAAGTTCTTCGGCAAAGGGTCTTTGAATGCTCAAATCCTTGTCGTCTTCTTCCTTGCGGAAGCGCGTGTTTTCCAGCAGCAATATCCCGCCCGGTTTCAGCGCAGAGACCTGTGCCTTCACGGCGTCATCGATGACGGTCTGTGACGGTGCAAAAACAATCGGCTGTCCGAGTTTTTCCTCAAGATCGCGCGCCACGGGAGCCAGCGAAAATTCCGGCTTTGCCTCGCCCTTTGGCCGTCCCAGATGGCTCATCAGGATGACCTTTGCGCCATGTTCCGTCAGGTAGCGGATCGTCGGCAGCGCGCCTTCTATACGCCGATCATCAGTAATATTTCCTTCCGGATCCAGCGGCACATTGAAATCACAGCGCACCAATGCTGTCTTCCCCGTGAAATCAAAATCGCGGATCGTTTTTGCGGTTTCAGCCATGTTTGATTACATACTCAATGAGATCGACCGCACGGTTGGAGTAGCCCCACTCATTGTCATACCAGGATACGACTTTCAGCGTCGTATCGCCGACCATCATCGTTGACAGCGCATCGACGATCGAAGACCGGGCGTCGCCCTTGAAGTCGATCGATACCAGCGGTTCTTCACAGAAACCGAGCACCCGGGGCATTTCTTCCTCCGAAGCCTTTTTCAGCGCGGCATTGACAGCCGCCGCATCCGTTGCCTTGTTCAGCTCGAACACGACGTCGACCACCGAGACAGCCGGTGTCGGCACGCGCATGGCCATGCCGTTGAGTTTGCCCTTGAGCTGCGGCAAAACGAGGGCGACCGCTTTGGCAGCGCCCGTCGTCGTCGGAATGATCGACAATGCGGCCGCTCTGGCGCGGCGCAGATCCTTGTGCGGAAGGTCGAGGATCTTTTGATCGTTCGTGTAGGAGTGTACCGTCGTCATCAGTCCCCTGACGATGCCAAACTCACGGTCTATGACCTTGGCCACCGGGGCCAGGCAATTTGTAGTACAAGATGCATTGGAGATGACATGGTGAATCTTCGAATCGTATTGGTCCTCGTTGACGCCCATGACGATGGTGATATCTTCATCGGTCGCCGGAGCGGAGATAATCACTTTTTTTGCACCGGCCTCGATGTGTTTCACGGCGTCGGCTTTTTTGGTAAACAAGCCGGTTGACTCCAATACGACTTCGACGCCGAGTTCGGCCCACGGAAGCTCCGCAGGATTGCGAACGGCAGTGATCTTGATTTCTTTGCCGTTTACAATGATCGCATCATCCTTTGCTTCTACCTCGCCGTCAAATTTTCCGAAACAGCTATCGTATTTCAGCAAATGCGCCAATGTCTTTGGATCTGTCACGTCGTTGATACAGGCAATATCAAAATCCGCATTTTTGTCAATCGCGGCCTTGAACGCATTGCGTCCGATCCTGCCAAATCCGTTGATCCCTACTTTTGTTCCCATCCTTGACTCCTTTCTGAAATCTGCACCCGTCATCTCCGCTGTCTGCGCGCCGATGAGGAGGGGATACACATTTCTTCCCTATATTTTGCAACGGTCCTTCTTGAAATGAAAGCGCCGTTCCTTTTGAGATTTTCGGCGATCTTTTCGTCCGAAAGCGGGGCGTTTTTGTCTTCGGCTCCGATGAGTTCGGAGATCTTTGCCCTGAGGCTTTCTCCGGAAGCGCCCTCTCCGTCTGCCGTCCTGACGCCCGAGCTAAAAAAGCGTTTTAGCTCGAACACGCCTCTTGGCGTTTGCGCATATTTTCCGCGCACCGAACGGCTGACTGTAGATTCATGGATGCCCAATTCGTCGGCAAGCATTTTCAACGTCAGCGGCCTTAGTCCGCATACACCGTTTTCGAGAAATTCCCGTTGACGGCGGAAAATTGCAACTGTAATATTGTATACCGTTTTCTCACGCTGTTCAAGACTTTTGATAAGAGTCGCCGCCGCATGCAAACGGCCCCTGAGGAAAACCGAAGCTTCGCTGTCACGATCCTCGGATTTGAGGACATTCCGGTAATATGGACTCACAAACAGACGCGGCATACCTGCATCATTGACGGTCACTTCAAAATCATCCCCGACTTTCTCGACGATAACATCAGGAACTATATAAGAAATTTGTTCGCTGCCGGCAAAGCCCCTCCCCGGTTTCGGATCCAGCGACTTCACGATCTCTACCGCATGCAAAGTCTCATCGATCGTCAGTCCGAGATTGCGGGATATCCTCGCGATGCGTCCCGACGCCACGTCTTCGAGATGATCCTCTATGATGCGCCTTACAAAGGAATCGCTCCCTCCCTTGCGCGCATATTGGATCAGGAGGGATTCACGGGCATCCCTTGCGCCCACGCCGGCCGGATCAAGCTCCTTCACCACCTCAATAGCGGCTTCGGCCTCACGCTCGGAAACCCCTGCGATTTTTGCAATTTCGTTCAGAGAAATCTCAAGGAAACCGCTGCTGTCCAAGGATTCGATCACACTGAGGGCGGCGGCGGCGGCACGACCCGGATGACCGGATATAGCGGCAAGCGCAGTCTCCGTGAGCTGGTCGAACAGATAGCCGCGCAGCGACCGGTCCGTCTCTTCATCTGCCTGTTCAAATCCGAACGCTTCTCTTTTCATGTACGAAGCGCCGCTGTCTTCATATTCTTTTTCTGCCAGATATTCGCCCCAGTCGAAGTCCTCTGCACGTCTGTCGGGCAAGACCCGGTCATCCGGTATTTCATCGGCCTCGTCCGCCGCCTCATCGGCCGCCTCGTCTTCTGACAGTTCGAGAGCCGGATTCGACACCAATTCCTCCGCAAGATATTCGTCCAATTCCGTCCGGGAAAGCCCGAGGATACGAATCGACAGAAGCAGCGCCGGCGTCAGTGTCAGCGACTGCTTTTGTGTGATACCAAGTTGCATGCCTACTTTCATACAACAATCATATCATGGTATACTGCTATCTTGAAATAGGAGGACGTATGAAAAAGCAAATCAATATAGGTCTGCTCGGCCTTGGAAACATCGGTACAGGAACCTTCAAAGCGCTCCGGCTCAACCGGGCGCACATCGAAAAACAGCTTGGCGCGGGTCTTGGGATCACCCGTATTCTTGAAAAAGATACGACGCGCGATCGCGGCATAGACATTGATCCGGCCCTGTTCACGCAAGATCCCGATGCCATTTGGAACGATCCGGACATCGATATCGTGATCGAATTGCTCGGGGGCGTAGAGCCCGCGACCACGTTCATGGTGTCGGCCATGAAGGCGGGCAAACATGTGGTTACAGCCAACAAAGCGGCGCTCGCCGAAAATTTCGAACTGCTCACGGACACGGCCGCGAAAAACAAGGTGAAACTGCGCTACGAAGCCAGTGTCGGCGGCGGCATCCCGCTCATCGGAGCCATTACGGAATCCCTCAACGCCAACGTATTTTCGGAGCTCCTTGGCATCCTGAACGGCACCACCAACTACATCCTTTCGAAAATGTCGGACGAAGGTCTCGCCTACGACGATGTGCTGAAAGACGCCCAGGCGAAGGGCTTCGCGGAGGCCGATCCGACCGCCGATGTGGAAGGTCACGACGTCGCCAACAAACTCTCGATCCTCATGTCCCTCGTCTTCGGAAAACGCGTCAGACCCGAAGACATCCCGACCACCGGCATCACGGCGATCACCAAAGACGACATCGCGGATGCTGACAGCCAGGGCTGCGTCATCAAACTGCTTGCCAGCGCCTACCGTACGCCGGACGGCGAGATCAATTGCTTCGTCCAGCCGACATGGCTGAACAAAACGCACCCTCTCGCGGGGGTGCGCAATGAATTCAATGCTTTGTTCCTCAAGGGCAGCGCCGTTGACGACCTGATGTTTTATGGCAAGGGCGCAGGGCCTTTTCCTACTGCCAGCGCCGTGCTCGGCGACGTCATCGCTATTTCGCGGACGATATGATCTCGACGTCCTGACCGTTGGCGAGTCCCGCCGCATTGGCCTCGTCGGTATCGACGTGAAATTCCTTTTTGTGCGCGTCGCCGGAGCGGATCACGACATCCTGAAAGATCAGCGGACGCGTGCCGAATGTCTGCACATCCACTAAATCCTGATCCTTGAGACCCGCTTCCTGCGCCTCCGAAGGCGAGAGATGTATATGCCGGAGCGCGACGATCACGCCTTCGTCCAAGTCGATTTCGCCGGCAGGTCCGACAAGTTTGATACCTGTCGACCCATCTAATTTGCCGGATTCGCGCACGGGCGCTTCGATGCCAAGCGTACGCGCGTCCGTCATCGATATCTCCACCTGCGTGTGCGCACGCGTGGGTCCGATGATGCGGATGCCCTTGAATGTCGCCTTCGGCCCTACTATATCCACTCTTTCATCCGCCGCAAACTGACCCGGCTGTACCAACTCCTTGAATGTCGTGAGTTTGGCGCCCTTCCCGAACAGCCGCTCCAGATCCGAATCCGAAAGATGCAGATGCTTGTTTGAAATCCCGACTCCTACTTTGTAACCCATTTTGTCCTCCTCTTTTTCATAATGCGATATAAATAATGGTCAAAACCATCCTTTACCGTTTGTCATTCCTCGATTGCCGCGATATAGGGCAAATTGCGGTACCGCTGATCCGCATCGAGGCCATAGCCGATCAGAAACGCATCCGGGGCCGGAAATCCGACATAATCGACGCCGATCTTCACGCGCCGCCCCGAAGGCTTGTCGAGCATAGCGCAGATTTTCAGGCTGGCGGGTCCGCGTCCGGCGAGATATTTGCAAAGATATTCAAGCGTCATGCCGCTGTCTACGATATCCTCCATCAGGATGACATGCCGGCCTTCGATGTCGCCGCTCAGATCCTTGTTGATTTTCACGACACCGCTCGATTTCGTAGCGGCGCCATAGCTGGAAACCGACATGAAATCGAGTGTCGTATCGAGTTCGATCGACTTCATGACTTGCGCCAGCCACATGACACATCCCGTCAAAATGCCGACCAGCACCACTTCTTTCCCAGCGTAATCCTCTGTGATTTGCCGTCCGATTTCCTCGGCGCGGGCTTCGATCTCCTCCTGCGTCAAAATCATTTTCCCGATTTTATAAGAATTCATTGATCGCCTCCAACAAATCCTCTACCCCGGTTCGCTTCAATGCCGACACAGGGATCACCGGAGTATCAGCTGCGCCGAGCGTACTGAGTATCAGACCCGCCTGCCCGGCGTAGGCGCCTCTGGACACCTTGTCCGATTTGGTTGCGATGACCGGGCCTGCCAGTCCATGATGGGCAAGGAAAGCAAAGAGTTCCGTGTCCATGGCCGTAGGTTCACGGCGAATATCAACGAGTAGGCATACCGCCTTCAACGCCTCGCGATTTAGCAGATAGGCGTCGACCATCTCACCCCATTTTTCCGTAATACTCCGTGATACTTTCGCGTATCCGTAACCTGGCAAATCGACAATGCGAAATTCGTCGTCATTGATAGAGTAAAAATTGATCGTTTGAGTCTTGCCGGGACTGCCGCTGACGCGTGCCAGATGGCGCCGGTTGGTCAGCAAATTGAGCAAGGAGCTCTTCCCGACATTTGAGCGTCCGGCAAATGCGATCTCCGGCGGGCCTGCGGGAGGATACTGCGCCGGTCGAACCGCCACCTGGAGCAGATCAGCTTTTTTTATCTGCATCTGTCTTGCGTTTCGTCCTCGGTTTCAGCGATTTTGTCAGAACATGCGGAAATGCTTCTTTTGCCTGTTCGAGCAGGACAAATTCGCAGACCTTGCGCACTTCGTCGGGGATCTCTTCAAGATCTTTTTCGTTGTCTTTCGGCAGCAGGACCTTCCGTATGCCGGCCCGGTGAGCCGCAAGGACCTTTTCGCGAATCCCGCCGACCGGAAGGACTTTGCCGATGAGCGTGATCTCTCCCGTCATCGCCACATCCTGACGCGCGGGAATGCCCGTGAGGGTAGAAATGACCGCAGTACACATCGTCACACCGGCCGAGGGGCCGTCCTTGGGCGTCGCGCCTTCGGGGATGTGCATATGGATATCGCGTTTGTTGTAGAAGCCGGGATCAATGCCGATTTCTTCGGAAATCTTTCGGATATAACTGATACCCGCCGTCGCAGACTCTTTCATGACGTCGCCGAGCTGACCGGTCAATACAACGCCGCCTTTTCCCGGTACAGAGCTCGTCTCGATCGAAAGCGTAGTACCGCCGACCGCCGTCCATGCCAGACCTGTCGTCACACCGATCAGAGCTTTGTTTTCCACCATATCGTAGTGAAAAATCCTCTTGCCGAGATATCTTTGCAAATTTCCGGGCTTCACAGCGACCTTTGCGGCCTTTTTTTCCACGATGCGGCGCGCCGCTTTCCGGCAGATGCCGGCGATCTTGCGTTCCAGACTGCGCACGCCGGATTCCCTCGTATAATAATCGATGATATCCTGTACGCCACCGGTAGAAATTTTCAGCATCCCGGCTGTGAGGCCGTGTTCTTTGAGTTGTTTGGGGATCAGATACTTTTCCGCGATCTTTACCTTTTCGAGTCCTGTATACCCGGGTACTTCGATGAGTTCCATGCGGTCAAGCAGGGGCCTTGGTATCGATTCCGTCGTATTTGCCGTAGTGATGAAAAACACCTTGGACAGGTCAAACGGAAATTCGAGATAGTGATCCGTGAAATCCTTGTTTTGCTCGGGATCGAGCACCTCGAGCAAAGCCGATGCGGGATCGCCGCGAAAATCGTTGCCTATCTTGTCGATCTCGTCGAAAAGGAAGACAGGATCCATAGTTCCCGCCTCCTTCATCCCGTTGATGATGCGTCCGGGAATAGATCCTATATAGGTACGGCGATGTCCGCGAATCTCCGCTTCGTCGCGCACGCCGCCAAGGCTCATGCGGACAAAATTGCGCCCCATCGCTTCGGCCACGGATTTTGCTATGCTCGTCTTGCCGACGCCCGGAGGGCCGACGAGGCAGAGGATCGGGGCCTTGAGTCCGGGAGCGAGTTCCATGACGGCCAAATACTCGAGGATCCTTTCCTTGACTTTTTCAAGCCCGTAATGATCTTCGTCGAGTTTCTTCGCGGCGGCGGTCACGTCTATCTCTTTCCCGCTAAAAGTATTCCACGGCAAATCAAAGACCCAGTCCACATAACTGCGAATGACCGTCGCCTCCGCCGAACCGGGCTGCATCTTCGAGAGTCTGCCGATTTCCTTCTCCACCTTTGTATGGGTCTTCTCCGGCAGTTCGAGCTTTTTCAGTTGTGCGAGCAAATCTTCCGACTCTTCTTCGAAGCTTTCATTGTCTCCAAGCTCTTCGCGGATGGTCTTGAGCTGCTCGCGCAAATAGTATTCCTTTTGGTGTTTGTTGATCTTGGAGCGGACCTTCTTCGTGATTTCCTGTTCGATGCGCCCGATTTCGATTTCCTTCTTGATCACGCTATCCAAAAACAAAAGCCTCTCTTCCAAATCAAAGGCCTCGAGGACCTGTTGTTTGATTTCCGCCTTGAGATCCAGATGCGAAGCGATCGTATCGGCTATCTGTCCCGGCGCTTCGAGAGACTCCACGGATGCAAAAGCGTCGCCCGGCGCCTTTTCCGCCATGGTCAGATATTCCTCGAAGGCATCCAAAAGCAGGCGCGTGAGCGCCTCGACACGCGGCGGTATGGTATAGAGTTGTTTTTCAATAATCTCCGTGACGACCGCCTCGGCATAGGAGACTTCGGATACGATCTCCTCGACCCTGCCGCGCCGCTGTCCTTCCACCAGGACCCGTATCGAGTCCCCCGGGAGCTTGAGCATCTGTTTGACCTTGGCGATACACCCGACAAAATAATAGTCATCCGCCGTCGGAAGTTCGGTGTCGGCATTGCGCTGCGTGGCGAGGAAGACTGTCTGGTTGTTCATCATCGCCTTTTCGAGCGCATTGATCGACTTTTCCCGTCCGATATCAAAATGAAATACCATCGAGGGAAAGGCCGTGAGCCCGCGCAAAGGAATCAGGGGCAATATCTCACTAACGCCCTCGTACCAATAATCGTTTTCTAAATCTTCGCTCATGAAACGCTTTGCTCTTCCAGCACATCAGCGGCCTTTTGCTGCCGCTTGCTTTCTGCCAATACGAGGGTCGGCGCCATATCCTTTTCAATCGCCGCTCCCGTGATGACCACTCGTTTGATATCCGTCCGCGACGGGATCTCAAACATGATATCCGTCATTGTATGTTCGAAAATGCTGCGCAGTCCTCTGGCGCCGGTCTTGCGCAGAATCGCTTTTTCCGCGATCTTTTTGATGGCCTCATCCTCGATCTCGAGTTCCACGCCGTCTAATTTGAACAATTTCTTGTACTGTTTGAGCAGTGAGTTTTTTGGCTCGGTAATGATCTTGACGAGCGCATCCGTATCTAATTCCTGAAGTGTGCACATGACGGGAAGACGCCCGATAAATTCAGGGATCAGACCGTAGCGGAGCAGGTCTTCCGACTGAAGTTTTTTCAGCACATCCGCCGTCTCCGCCTTGTCGAGTTTGACCTCGCTGTTGAACCCGATTGTCTTTTCACCGATCCTGCGCAATATGATCTTGTCGAGACCGTCGAAAGCGCCGCCGCAGATAAATAGTACATTCGTCGTATCAAAGGGGATGAACTCCTGGTGAGGATGTTTGCGCCCGCCCTGCGGCGGGACATTGGCCACCGTTCCTTCGATGATCTTGAGCAGGGCTTGCTGTACGCCTTCGCCCGACACGTCGCGCGTGATCGAGACATTGTCGCCCTTGCGCGAGATCTTGTCGATCTCATCGACATAGATAATGCCTTTTTCCGCTTTTGAGATATCGCCGTCGGCAGCCTGAATGAGTTTGAGAAGGATATTTTCCACATCCTCGCCAACATAGCCGGCCTCTGTCAGCGCCGTCGCATCGGCGATCGCAAACGGTACATTGAAGATCTTTGCGAGCGTCTGGGCAAGCAGGGTCTTCCCTGAACCCGTAGGCCCTATCATCACGATATTGCTCTTTTGGATCTCAATGCCGTCATTGTCGTAGGCGCCCGAATACGTGATGCGCTTGTAGTGGTTGTAGACCGCTACGGAGAGCACTTTCTTTGCCTCATCCTGACCGATCACGTAGTCCGACAGAGCATCGAAGATCTCCTGCGGCTTGGGTACGTAGAGCTTGCCGGAATCGCCGCCGTACATGCGGTTTTCCCGTGCATACTCCTCTTCCTCTTCGCGAAGGATATCGATGCAAAGCTCTATACAGTCGTTGCAGATGTAAACATTTGGCCCGGCCACGAGCCGCTTGACCTCGTCTTGCGATTTGCCGCAAAACGAGCATTTCAATTGTCTTTTGTCGTCCTGTGCCATCTATGCCTCCGGTTCTTTCTTTGCTTCCGGGAGAATCCTCGAGGAAATCACCTTGTCGATCAGACCGTATTCGGCCGCCTCTGAGGCGGACATGAAATTGTCCCGGTCCGTATCCGCGGCGATACGCTCAAGCGACTGCCCGGTGCGCTCCGCCATGATCGTGTTGAGCTTTTCACGCGTCTTGATGATATGGTCGGCCTGAATGCGGATATCTTCCGCTTGTCCCTGAGACCCGCCCGAGGGCTGATGGATCATGATCTCTGCATTGGGAAGCGAAAACCTCTTGCCCTTTGTCCCGGCAGTCAGCAGGAACGCGCCCATACTTGCCGCCATCCCGATACAAATCGTCGAAACGTCGGCGCGAATATACTGCATGGTGTCATAGATCGCCATCCCCGCAGTGACGCTCCCGCCGGGGCTGTTGATATACATATTGATGTCCTTCTCACTGTCCTCGGCCTCAAGAAACAGCAGCTGCGCCACGACAAGGCTCGAAATATGTTCATCGATTTGTTCACCGATGAAGATGATACGATCCTTGAGAAGCCGCGAATAAATATCATAACTGCGCTCCCCGTGTCCGGTTTGCTCTATCACATAGGGGACTAATGCCATAATTTTCCTCCCTTTATTTTCGTTTGCAGCCGGCCGCTACTCGTTTTCCACAATTGCGTTTTCGTAGATATAATCGACCGCTTTTTTGTTGATGAGATCATCCTTCAGCAATTTCACCTGGAAATCGCCAAGGATCTCGCGCATCTTTTCCTTTTCCATATTGTACTGCTCCGCCATACCGTTGAGTTCGGCTTCGACCTCTTCGTCCGTCGCCGTAAAGCCCTGGAGTCTTGCGATATTTTGAACAATCAGCTTCATTTTGACGCGCTTGTACGCATCTCCCTTGATTTTTTCACGCAGCTCGGCAGGCACCTGTTTGGTCATTTGGAAATACTGTTCGAGTTTCATGCCCTGCTGTTTGATCTCGCGCTCAAATTCTTTGAGCATCTCTTCAAGCTGATCATCGACCATCACCTCGGGAACGTCGACTTCATTTGCGTCGAAGATCTTCTCGAGGATCGCATCTTTGACTTCGAATTCCGCGCGTTTGTCCGCTTGTTCGGTCAGTTTTTCCCTGATATCGGCCTTTAGTTCGTCAAGCGTATCGAACTCGCTCACATCCTGTGCAAATTCGTCGTTGAGTTCGGGCTTTTCTTCGGTCTTGACCGCATTGATTTTGACTGCGAATTCCGCAACCTTCCCGGCGAGCTCCTCGCTGTGATACTCCTCGGGGAAGGTCACACTGACCGTCACTTCCTCGCCGGCTTTTTTGCCGACAATCTGCTCCTCAAATCCCGGGATGAACATGCCAGAGCCGAGCACGAGATCCTGCCCCTTGTCCGCGCCGCCGGCAAACTCTACGCCATCTACAGATCCGACATAATCGATATCGACCGTGTCGCCGTCCTGTGCCTCGCGTTCCACTTCCAAAATACGGGCGCCTCTCGTCTGCGCCTGCTCTATCTGTTTGTCAACATCTTCGTCGGAAATGGTGTATTCCACGGCTTTGACTACGACGCCTTCATAATCTTTCACCTCGATCTCCGGAGCCTGCGCTACTTCGATTTTGACAGTGAAGCCCTCGCCGTGCCTGAGCTCAGGTACGTTGAGCGAAGGCCGGTCAATTGGTTCGATCTCCATCTCTATCAGGGCGTTTGGATAGGCCTTTTGCAACAAACCGTCCAGAGCCTCTTCGTCAAATATTTGCTCGCCGTAGTGCTGCATGATGAGCTTTCTCGGCGCTTTTCCCTTGCGGAATCCATCGACCCGGAACTGATCCTTGTTCAGCTTGTATGCGTCGATCAGTGCATTTTCAAACTCTTCTGCCGTAAATTCGATTTCAAATTTTGCGACATTGCCATCTTTCTCTATAAAACTTGCCTTCATGAAATCTTTTTCCTTCCGTTCGTGTTGCCGTTAATCAAAATAATCAGACTGTGTACATGCGCACACAGTCTGATAGTTTATCATATTTTGCTCGCTTTTGAAACTACCAATCGAATGGATTGCCGCTGTTTCCGTTGCCGGGCTGAACACGGTTTTGGTTTTCTTCGCTCTGCGGATTTTTGAACGGATTCAATTCCTCCTGAATCTTGTTCAGCTCTGTGAAAGAGACCAGTGTCAGCGTCGTTTCGCTTTCTTCACCGTCCCGCAGGTAAACGAGTCTGATGGTATCTCCCGATTCATAGCCAAGCAGCAATTTGATCATTTGAGAAGACCCTGAGATTTCTTTTCCGTCCAATGAGATGATCACGTCTTTCACCTTGAGTCCGGCTTTCTCCGCCGGGGATCCCGGATTGACGTCCGTGACGACAGCTCCCGTTTCCGCGAGAAGCTCAACATTCGGATAGTTTTCTTTGACAACGGCTACATCCGCCGCGCTGATACCCATATAGACGCGTTCGAAACTGCCGTCCCTGATGACCTTTTCTACGATCGGAATCGCTGTATTGATCGGGATCGCAAAGCCCATACCTTCGGCCTGAGCCTTTGCGGTATTGACGCCGATGACCTGCCCCTTGCTGTTGAGCAGCGGGCCGCCCGAATTGCCGCCGTTGATGGCTGCGTCGACCTGAATCAATCCCTCCATCTTGATCACATTGCTGCCGAGTTCATCCGAGACTGTGATAGTCCTGTCAAGTCCGCTGACGACGCCCTGCGTGATGCTGCCGTTGAAGGCGAGTCCAAGCGGATTTCCGATCGCCGCGACGTAGCTGCCGATCGGCACCTCATCCGAATTGCCAAGCTCGACCGGAGACAGTCCCTCGGCCTCGATTTTCACAATCGCCAAATCGAGAGAAGCGTCACTCCAGATCACCCTGCCCTCAACCTCGTCGCCCGTCGAGAGCAGCACCTTGATACTGTTGACGGTGCCGTCCATCACAACATGCGAATTGGTCAGGATATACCCCTGAGTGTCAAGGACCATGCCGGTCCCCACGCCTGTCACTTCTTCTTCGTGCTGACCGAAGAAGAAATCCGCACTGACGATATTGCCCGTCGCCGTGATTCCTACGACGCTTGAAAGCACTTTCTTTGCAACCGCTTCGGTCACCGTGACATCATCGGAAGCATTGATCGTGACATTGTCTCTTCCGCCGATCACGGGAATAGTATTTTCGCCGTTCACGCTTGCCCCGATCAATCCACCGCCTATGCCGGATGCGGCGCAGCAAACGACGATGACAAGGACGAGCGCCGCTGCGCTGATGTTCAGAGGTTTGCGCGGCTTTTTTTCCTTTTTGGGTTTTGCCGCGGGGCCTATAGGTGGCGGAGTCTGTGCAAAATTCGGCTGGGTATAAACCCCTGGTCCGGGGCCGGCATAGACGCCGGGTTGACCGTAGGGCTGTCCGTACGTTCCCTGCTGGACGTAGGGATGCTGGACGTAGGGTTGCCGGACATAGGGCTGCTGCGTATACGGCGCCGTATCCGGGTTGGCCGGCTGAGCCTGCGGCACAGGACCGACGGTATGCGGGACAGTATCAGCCGGCTGTGCTTGAGGGCTCTCGGGCTCCGGCGTCGGCTGTGTGAAAACCTGCGGCTGTGCCCTGATTACAGAATCAGACTCCGTATCGAAAGGGCTGCTCGCGCCGCCTTCGTATCCGGGTCCTGCAAAACCCCCTGTATTGCCTTTCTCATTTGTTTCATCGTACATGTCATTCCTCCTTGTGGCTGTAAATTTTACTCATAGTTTACAGTTCGCCACTGAAATGAACCATAAAATGGGAGCGAAAAAATGTCAGCCATCGGCAAGTTTTTTGTATCCGGCGATACGCTCCTTTGCATCTGCCTCGCACGCTTCGAAGAGCGCCTCAGAGGTATCCGGGAATTCTGCGGCCAGCGAAGCGTACCTGACCTGATCCATGATGAAATCGCGGAAAGAGGCTGTAGGCTCCTTGCTGTCGAGAGAGAAGGGATTGGCTCCGGTCTTTTTCAATTCGGGATTGTAGCGGTAGAGCTGCCAGTAGCCGCAGGCCACGGCATCCTTTGTGTTTGCCTGAGTCTTGCCCATGCCTTTGCGCATGCCATGATTGATACAGGGGGCATAGCAGATGATGAGCGAGGGGCCATCGTAGGCCTCCGCTTCAATGATGGCTTTCATGAACTGGTTTTTGTCTGCGCCCATACCGACCTGCGCCACATAGACGTAGCCGTAGCTGACCGCCATCATGCCGAGGTCTTTTTTCTTCAGGCGCTTGCCCGAGGCTGCAAATTTTGCGATGGCTGCCGCCGGCGTGGACTTCGACGCCTGGCCGCCCGTATTGGAATAGACCTCTGTGTCAAAGACGAGGACGTTCACATTTTCGCCGGAGGCCAGCACATGGTCGAGCCCTCCGTAGCCAATGTCGTAGGCCCATCCGTCACCGCCGAGGGCCCAGACGCTCTTTTTCATGAGATAGTCCTTGTGCGCAAGTATCTCCCGGGCCGTACCCTTGTTGACGGATTTTAGCGCTTGGGCGTATTTGTCCGCCGCCGCGCGGCCGATGTTAGTGGTGTCATCCATGGCCCCAAGCCACGCCTTTGCCGCTTTTTTCAGCGCAGGCTGCGTACCGGGCACAGCGATCAGTTCATGCGTCTTTGCAATGATTTTTTCGCGGATCTGCTTGGTCGCCACAGCCATGCCGAGGGCATATTCGGCATTGTCTTCAAAGAGCGAATTTGCCCAGGCCGGACCACGGCCGTTTTCATCCGTACAATACGGCATCGCAGGAGCCGACGCGCCCCAAATCGAAGAACAGCCCGTCGCATTGGCGATGAGCATACGGTCGCCGAAAAGCTGGGTGACGACTTTGATATAGGGCGTCTCGCCGCAACCGGCACAAGCGCCTGAAAACTCGATATAGGGCTTCGCAAACTGGCTGCCCTTGACGGATTCCTTGTTCATGATGCCGTCTTTGAGGGGCAAGGTGGTGAAATAGTCCCAGTTGACCTCATCGGCTTTGTCCCAGCCGGCCACGCTCATGACCAGCGCCTTTTCCTTCGCGGGACAAACATCGGCGCAGTTGCCGCAGCCCATGCAGTCGAGCGGGCTGATCTGTATGCGGTATTCGAGCTTTTCAAAGCCCTTGCCCGTGGCCGGGATCGTCCCAAACGAGGCAGGTGCGGCAGCTTTTTCTTTTGCCGTCACCAGCGCCGGCCGAATGCTTGAATGCGGACAGACAAAAGAGCACTGGTTGCACTGAATACAGTTTTCTTTGACCCAGGACGGGATGGTGATCGCCACGCCGCGCTTTTCGTACTTTGATGTGCCGGAAGGGAAGGTGCCGTCCTCGCGCCCGGAAAAACGGCTCGCGGGCAGATCGTATCCCTCCTGTCTGTTCATCGGGACAAGGATGTCCGTAACAAATGCAGGTACCTTCTTTGCGGCTTTCTTTGCATCCTTCACCTTCGCCCACGAAGCCGGGATCTCGACTTTTTCAAAACCTTTCACGCCGCCGTCCACCGCTGCGTAGTTCATGTCGAGGATCTTTTGACCCTTTTTCCCGTAGGATTTGTCGATACCTTCTTTCAGGTATTTCACAGCATCGCCAACGGGAATGACCTTTGTGAGGGCAAAGAACGCGGCCTGCATCACCATATTGATGCGGTTGCCGAGTCCTACCTCCCGTGCGATCTTGTAGGCGTCCATCACGTAGAAGCGAATCTTTTTTTCCGATAGCTGACGTTTGACTGAAGCGGGGATATTTTCTTCGAGCTCCTCACGGTTCCAAATCGTATTGAGGACAAAGATGCCGCCCTCTTTCAGATCCTTCAGCATATCGTATTGCTCGAGGTAGGCCTGATTGTGACAGGCAACATAGTCGGCCCGGTGGATGAGGTAGGTCGACTTGATAGGCTTCTTGCCAAAGCGCAGATGCGAGATCGTCACCCCGCCGGATTTTTTTGAATCATAATCAAAATATCCCTGGGCATACAGGTTCGTATGATCGCCGATGATCTTGATTGCCGTCTTGTTGGCGCCCACTGTGCCGTCCGAGCCGAGACCCCAAAATTTGCACATGATCGTGCCCTTTGGCTCTGCCGCTACCGCATGGTCATATGCGAGTGAGGATCCGGTCACATCGTCTTCGATGCCGATGGTGAAATGATCCTTAGGCTTTCTTTTTGCAAGATTGTCGAAAACAGCTACGATTTGTCCCGGCGTGGTATCGTTTGAGCCAAGGCCGTAGCGCCCCGCGAAAATCTCCGGTGCGTCTTTCTGCCCGTAGAAGGCAGCCTTGACGTCAAGATAAAGGGGATCGCCCGGCGCGCCCGGCTCCTTCGTGCGGTCGAGTACGGCGATCCGTTTCACGGTCTTTGGCAGCGCTTTTCGGAAAGCAGCCTCCGAAAAAGGCCGGTAGAGCCTTACTTTGAGCAGTCCCAATTTCTTGCCCTTCAGAACATTTTCGAGGGTCTCGTCGATAGCCTCGCACACCGATCCCATAGCAACGATGACGGACTCGGCGTCGCGTGCACCGATATAATCAAAAAGATGATAGCTCCGCCCGGTCTTTTTGCTGACCCTGTCGAGCTCCTCCGCCACGATGCCGGGAAGCCGGTCGTAGAACGGCTGCGCGGCTTCCTTGGCCTGAAAGAAAATATCGGGATTTTGCGCAGTACCGCGCGTCACGGGATGTTCCGGCGAGAGCGCTCTGCCTCGGAACGCCTGCACCGCATCCCAGTCTACCATTTCCGCAAGGTCGTCATAGTCCCAGGCTTCGACTTTTTGCAGTTCATGGCTCGTGCGAAATCCGTCAAAGAAATGCAGGAAGGGAACGCGGCTCCTGATCGCCGCCAGATGTGCAACGGCGCCGATGTCCATAGCCTCCTGCACCGAATTGGAGGCGAGCAAGGCAAACCCTGTTTGCCTGGTACTCATAACATCCGAATGGTCGCCAAAGATACACAACGCATGTGCCGCGAGGGTGCGGGCCGTGACATGAAAAACGCCGGGAAGCAGCTCGCCCGAGATCTTGTACATATTTGGAATCATGAGCAGCAGCCCCTGAGAAGCCGTGTACGTCGTCGTCAAAGCGCCCGCTTGCAGGCTGCCGTGCAAAGCGCCGGCCGCGCCGCCTTCCGACTGCATCTCCGTGAGTTTGACCGTCTGTCCAAAGATGTTTTTGCGGCCGTATGCCGCCCACTCATCCACAGACTCGGCCATCGGAGAACTCGGTGTAATAGGGAAAATCGCAGCCACGTCGGTAAACGCATAGGATACGTGGGCGGCAGCGGTATTTCCGTCCATTGTTTTGATATTTTTCTTTGCCCGATCATTATTTGTCATTTCAACATTCCTCCTATGATATTTCCCGATTATACAACAAGTTTGCTGTTATGGGTCACAACAATATACAGAAAAATTAACAAAAATAACTACAATCCAGTGTTCAGTTTGCGAATAATTTCATCCGGCACCCGGTAGAGAGGCAGCTGCACCATCACGGCGCCGAGCAAATATGCCGCCATCGGCATTCCGTAGACGACGCTGGAGCGCTCATCCTGCCCTATCGTATAGCCGCCAAAATCACGGATTTTTTTCAGCCCTTCGGCGCCGTCCGCGCCCATGCCGGTCAGAATGACTCCGATGGCCTCGCGTCCGCAGGTCTCGGCTACCGATTCAAACAGCACGTCGACCGAGGGCCTGTGTCCGTTGACCTTAGGCGCCTTCTCAATGCGGACAACACAGCCGGACGCACTCTTTTCGACGCGCATATGAAAGTCCCCCGCAGCGATCAGAGCCCGGCCCGGCATGACCTCGTCCCCGTCTTCCGCTTCTTTGACCGAGAGGTTTGATATCTCATCCAGCCTTTGGGCATAGAGTTTTGTGAAACCTGCCGGCATATGCTGGACGACTACGATACCCGGCATGTTCGGGGAAAATTTCGTCAGTACGCTATTGATCGCATCCGTCCCTCCCGTCGATGCGCCTATGGCGATGATATTTTTGGAATTGACCGCACCGCGTACGCCTGCGGGTTCGATATGTATGCCTATGTTTTCACGGCGGCGGAAAGCAAACTTCGCCTGCGAAGCTGCAATGATCTTGCCTCGCAGATCCTCGAAAAACTTTGTTGTATCGTCGTTCAGATTTTCCGGTTTGTTGATGAAGTCGAGCGCGCCCGCATCCATCGATTCGAATACGCCCACCGCCAGCGAGGATACCACGATGACAGGCAGCGGATACTGCGACATGAGGCAGCGGATAAATTTAATTCCGTCCATGCGCGGCATTTCGATGTCACACGTCAGCACATCGGGTTCGAGCAGGGGAATCTTTTCTGTTGCGTCAAACGGATCGCTTGCAAAACCGACGATCTCTATACGATCGTCGTTTTGAAAACCCTGTATCATGACTTCCCTGAACAGCAGAGAATCATCCAATACCATCAGTTTGATTTTGTCAGACATTCTCAGACGCGATCGTCTCCATCATTTCCATCTCTTCGGCGCGGAGTAGTTTTTCCGCATCCAAAAGAAGCAATACCATATCGTCGACCTTTCCGATCCCTTCAATATAGCGGTTTTCAAAACCGACAGATCCGCTGCGCGGAGGCTGTGCGATCTGGCTGTCATCGAGGGTCAGTACATCGTCCACCTTGTCAACGATGAGCCCGACGGCAACAGATTCAACGTCTATGACGATGATACAGGTGCGTTCATTGTATTCGATCTCTTCTTTGCCGAATTTGAGGCGTACATCGATGAGCGGTATGATACGGCCCCGAAGATTGATGATACCCTTCACATAGTCGGGCGTCTCCGGGACTTTTGTCGCAAGCTGAATGCCAATGATCTCGGTTACAAAACGTATCTGGATACCGTAGACATTGTCTTCCAGCGTGAATGTCAGATAGCGCCCTTTTTGGGTGTCTTCTTCTTCATACTGTTTTTCGTCAAGATAACCTGTCATTTTCGCCTCCTTAAAGCTCACGCTTTTCTTTTCCGATAGACTGGATTTCGACACTGCCGTCTTTTAGATTGAAATGCACGGTGCGCCCGTAGTTTGCACCCACGTCTTCGGCGATGAGCGGTATCCCGAGCCGGGCAAGTTCCTGACGTACCGCATCGACATTCCGATCACCGATCGTATCGATAAAGGAGCCATCCATCTTTCCGAACATATTGGCGCCGCCGGCAATCTTGGCGTGAATGAAATCCCTCCCGGCGCCGAGGCTTTCCATAGACGCAAGCATATCACTGATCGCCGTGTCTGCGTATTTCATTCTGTTGTCAGCTGCATCGTTCGTACGAAGCGAACTGCTCGGCAGCATGATGTGCGAAAGTCCGCCGATACGCGAAGCCGGATCGTAAAGAAAAATGCCGACACAAGATCCCAATGCATAGGTCACAAGCGTATCAGGAGACTTTGAAGTCTTGTAGTCCGAAATACCGACAGCAATCTTTCCGCTCATATGAACAATCCGAGTTCTTTCATAATCCTGTTCAGCGAAGGAATGTCGGCAAAAAGAATCACATGGCTCTTGAGGCTCCCCCTGCTGGTCATAAAACTCTCTTCGATGAGCATGATATTTTTGTTGTCAATAGAAAATTCAAGCATCGGCGGACCCATGATGGCGCCTACCATATCGATGGCCATATAGGGAACGGAAATGTTGACGTGCAAATTGGTCAATGTGCTGAGGGATCCCAGATAAGACGAACCAAGTATATTTCCGATCTCTTTGATCGCGGAAAGCTTCATCTCGGACAAGCCGCTGCCGCCATAATTGTCCGTATTGTCTTCCATGCCGTCGGTCAGAATATCCGTGATGCCCCTGGCGTCCTCATAGCCAAGCAGAAAAAGCACAACGCCGCGGATGTCGCCGGTATAATTGATCAGGATCGCGACGCCGAGTTCCTCCGGGTCACCGAGCGTACTACTTATCACATCTTTGTACTCTAAGAGCCTCACACTCGGAACCGTGATGTCGACGCGCTCGCCGAGCAGTATCGCAAGGCTTGTCGCCGCATTGCCGGCGCCTATATTTCCTATCTCACTGAGGATATCGAGATGCATATCGCTCAAATCGCCGTATGTATGAATCATTTGCTGCACCCCGGATCCGAACATCCGCGCGGCCTGTTTTTCACCTTCATGCTTGCCTTCGTGAGGCTCGATATGACGTCTGTTTCATATTGAATCTTGTATGTATTGATCAGCTCCGCATAGAGCTTTCCTCCAGCGCCCGTGACATATTTCGTCGGAAGCTGGTTCAGCGCAAGCGCAAGCACATCTTCCCTGTTTGCCTGAGTATCTTCGATATCCATCTTTTTCATAACGGATGGCAGCATATCCTCAGCGATCAGTTTGACGAGATTGACCGGTTTTTCCCTGCCTTCTCTCATGGTTTTCCTCCTCGCCTCAGTCGATGATGTTTTTGACCGTTTGGAGCAAACGCTCCGGCTTGAACGGTTTGACAATAAAATCGAGTGCGCCGAGTTTGACGGCTTCGATCACCATGTTTTCCTGCCCCATCGCCGAACACATGACGACCTTTGCCGAAGGATCCTGCGTACGGATTTCCTGCAGCGCCTGCAGTCCGTCCTTGATCGGCATAGTGATATCGAGCAAGGTCAGATCCGGAGATGTTTCAGCAAACAGCGTCACAGCTTCCTCTCCGTTACCTGCCTCTACGAAATCCGAAAAACCTTCTTTCTTTAGATTTTCCTTGATCATCATCCGCATGAATGCGGCGTCGTCGACTATCATGATCCTTGGCATTGCGATATTCTCCCCTTCCAGCTGCGTACATCGAATATCCTATTATACATTGTAGAAATTAATTGTGCAATTGTGATATACTTTCGGCTAGAAATAGAATCGGTTGCCCGGGGAGGTATAGGTAGTATTGTCTGACGATTTCAACAATGATTCGCTGCTCGAACTATATCTGTACGAATCGACTTCTTTGCTCGATTCGCTGGACGACATCCTGCTGACCGCAGAAGCCTCCCGCGATTTGTCCTCTGCAAATATCAACGAGATATTTCGCATCATGCACACCATCAAAGGCAGTTCGGCGATGATGGCCTATACAGGCATTTCGGAAGTCGCCCACAAAACCGAAGACCTATTCTCCGTGATCCGCAGTTCGGGCCTCAACCTCGAATATTGGGAAGAATTAGTAGACATCGTACTGGCCGTTTCCGACTTTCTCAAGGCCGAGGTAGCAAAGGTACAGGAAGGCGCTACGGAACTGCAAACGGATGTTGCCGTCCTTACGGATGTCGTAGGGGCTCTGACAAAAAAGATGCAAGACGATGCTCCCGTGCAGGAAAAAACCGATGTAGGCCGGATGCTCGGCAGCGCACAGGCGCCGCCGCCCGCAGCGCCAAAACAGGTTTCTCAGCCTGATCCGGTCGGGCTGTCCCAACCGGAACCGACGCCCCTACAGCCCGAAAAAGTCTCCGAATCCATGCCGCTCGCGCCTGAAGGCGGACGCATCCTCGGTCTTGATCCGGGATCTTCCAAATCCCATACCCCCGTCGAGGCGGATCTGTCAAAAATTGCGCAGCGTGCCGTGAGCGGACCCGGCGGACTCGCCGAACCCGCCACGTATTTCCTGCATATTCATTTCAACGAAGGCTCAAAGATGGAAGGCATCCGCGCCTTCATGCTCGTCAACAAATTGAGTGAAAAAGGCACGGTCAATCATACGGTGCCGGCCAATCTGGAAAACAATCCCGATGCGGCAAACCAAATCATCGAGCGCGGCTTCTATGTGAGTTTCACGACGATGATGTTTCGCGAGCAGATCGAAGCGCTGGCAAAAGGCACGCTCTCCGTCGAAACGGTTTCTTTCGTGCGCAAGATGCCGGGAGATCCCGCAGGCGAAGCTGCCGGGGCACAGGAAACGCTAAAGCCCGCGCCTCGGCCGGAGCCGATACAGCGCCGGCCCGAGCCGGTTCCTTCGCCTGAGGCGCCGGCAATCCCTGCGCCGCAGCCCGCGCCGCAGCAGCAGCCGGCGCCTGCGCCCGCGCCTGTACCTGCGCCTGCGCCGGTTCAGACCGCTGAGGTCCGGAGGGAACCGGAACCAAGAATGCGCTATGACGGCGCGGGAACGTCCGCGAATACGGCCTCTCTTCCTGCCGCCGAACCCGTACAGCCGGGGCCGGCGCCGTCACCTCACCCTGCGCAGCCGCAAATGACACAGACGCAAATCCAATCTCCTGCAAATCAAAGTATCATCAGCGTTGAGCTGAAAAAATTGGACGCCCTGCTTGATCTCGTCGGCGAAATCGTCATCAATGAGTCCATCGTGACCGAAAACCCGGATCTCGATGGTCTGGAGTTTGCCAATTTCCGCAAGGCGGCTCGTCAACTCGACAAGCTGACAGACGAACTGCAAGATACCGTCATGTCTATACGCATGCTGCCCGTCTCGATGGTCTTCCAGCGGATGCGCCGCATCGTGCGCGACATGGGCAAATCCCTTGCAAAAGAAGCCGATCTCATACTGGTCGGCGAGGCTACAGAGGTCGACAAGACCATCCTCGACGCCCTTTCCGATCCCCTCATGCATCTGGTGCGCAACGCGATGGATCATGCTATCGAATCTCCGGGCGAGCGGCGCGCCGCAGGAAAGAATCCTCTCGGGCATATCATCCTTTCCGCGCAAAACAGCGGCGGCGACGTCATCATCAGCGTGAGCGACGACGGCAAAGGGCTCGACAAAAACCTCATTCTGTCAAAAGCGCGCGCAAACGGTCTTTTGCGCAAACCGGAAAACGAGTACAGCGACAAAGAGATTTTCAATCTGCTGATGGCTCCGGGTTTCTCGACAAAGGAAAGTGTCTCTGAGTACTCGGGACGCGGCGTCGGGATGGACGTCGTGAAAAGCAATATCGAAAAAATAGGCGGCTCCGTCATCATAGAGAGCAAACTGGGCCACGGCACAAATATTATTATGAAGATACCGCTGACGCTCGCCATCATCTCCTGCATTGAGATCCAGGTCGGCGGCGATATATATTCGATCCCGATCAATAATATCCGCGAGTCGTTCAAGACCGATGCCGGACAAGTCATCACAGATCCAGTGGGCAACGAGATGATCATGCTGCGCGGCGAAGCCTATCCGATCGTGCGTCTGTACGATCTGTTCGGCAAACCGAACGCTGTCACCAATATCGAGGACGGCATCCTCGTACTCGCTGATGCTGGGGACAAGAGCGCCTGTCTGCTCGCCGACACGATCGTCGGAAAATTCCAGGTCGTGGTGAAACCCCTGCCGGCCTTCCTCTCGCGCTATGGCATCAAAAGGTCCGGCATTTCAGGATGTACGATCATGGGCAACGGCAATATCAGCTTGATCGTCAACGTGCAAGATCTCGTCGAATAGGTTCAGCCTTTATGACCACACTTACCGAACAGGAACTCGCCGATATTGCAAGCTATGTCAAAGAGCATTACGGTGTGAACCTTGCGAAAAAAAGTTCACTGATCGAGGGGCGGCTCGGTTTCCATATCACGGCGCGGGGATTTCCTTCCTATGGTGCATATTTTGACTTTGTAAAACAGGATCCCTCCGGCCGCGAAATGGCGGATATGATCAACCGGCTCACGACGAACCATACGTATTTCCTGCGCGAAAGCGATCATTTTGAATATTTCGTCGGCGAAGTCATGCCGTGGATCGAAAGTCTCCCGGGCAGCCGCGATTTGAGGACTTGGTGCGCGGGCTGCTCTACGGGCGAAGAGCCCTACGGGCTTTCGGTCTATCTGCTTGACTACCTTGCGGCGCACGGCCTCACGAACACCTGGGACTCCGTGATCCTTGCTTCCGACATCTCGGAAAAAGTCCTCTCTGACGCATCCGAAGGGATTTACACCGAGGAAAACCTATCGGCGATGTCCAAGGACCGCATTCAAAAATATTTCACCTCTTTGGGCGACGGCCTCTACAAGGTGACGCCGACGCTGCGGCAAAACGTAGCTTTCCGCAAAATCAACCTGCTGGAGTCTTTTGAACCTAAGACGCCTTTCCACGCGATTTTTTGCCGCAATGTGATGATTTACTTCGACACGGAAACGAAGGTCAATCTCGTGAACCGATTTTATGACGCTATCCTGCCGGGCGGCTATCTGTTCATCGGACACAGCGAATCGCTGACGACTTTTGAGCATCGTTTTCAGTACATCAAACCCTCAATCTACCGCAAAAAATGATCAGTCTATCAGCACCGTCTCGCTCGGCTCTGCAAACGGTACGATGATGCCGGGCGGATAGTAGCCGTAGCGGTCTACCGAATCTGCATCTTCGTCAATCAGAAGGATTTGCTTTTCCGCAAAGCCGTCTTTCATGTCATAAGCGCCCACCTGATTCGGACCTACAACATAGAAGGTATCTCCGATAAACAGGCCTCTGATTTCCGCCCAGTTGCTGCTGCCCGTATCGATCCCGATCTCCGCCGCCTTTGAAAAACCGGTCTGCGCATCGTATGAATAGATCAGATACCGCGACTCCTGCCCTGCGTCGGTCCACTGCTGGATCGGAAATGCGACAATGCCTTTTCCCGCATCCACGAGGATGGCTTTGTGGTTGGTTTCGGCCGTGGAGTAGACGTCCTCATATTCGACCAGCAGGGTCTGAGTTTCTTTCACGTCGGCGGGATCACTGTTGTCAAACATCGAGAGTTTGATCCCCTTCTGCCGTCCTGTCTCTGCGTCCGCATCGCGTCCGAGGCCAAAGAGCTCGCCTTTTGAATACGGGTGCAGGTACTCCGAAAAACCGGGGATCTTCAGCACGCCGAGGACGACAGGCGCCGCAGGATCGGAAAGATCGACGGAAAACAGCAGATCCGTCTGGCGGAACGTCACGAAATAGGCGGTTTCCGTCATAAAGCGGCAAGAAAAGACGCGCTCTCCCGGGGCAAGGTTTTCCAACCGGCCGAGGATGTTCAGCGAGGCGTCAAGTGTGTACAGCGCATTGCTCGTATCCGAAGCGCCGGGAGGCAAACGATCCCAATCGCTCGCGGAAGCCGGGCCCAGCGGGTTTTGGAAATTGTACCAGGAGCTGCGGTCGTCAGTTGTGACGAGCCGCAGCACACCGCCGTACTCATCGAGAGCGAACTGGTCTGAGACAACGCCGGGCACGGAAGCCGACGCTACGACTTCCACGTCACCCTCATGCAGAGCCGCCTTGGTGAGAATTGTTTCCGTCTTGGATGTATACTTGGTGAATTCGCCGTACGGGAGCTCTTCGGTGCTGTATTCCGCCCTGGCAAAATATATCGCCTCAGGGCTTGAGTACACGGTACCCGACTCGCCGTACACGGACTTTTGCGAAACAAAACCGCCAGAACCTGCCGCATCGATACCGGAAACCATCGTATACGCAGGCCAGGTATCGCCTCTCGGCAGGATGATGTCATCCGGCGCAGGGGTCAATTGTTCGCCGTCCGCCGCATAGAGGGGTACATATGTCCTTGGATCGTCCGGATCGATATGCGAAAAATCGCTGTAATAATAGTTTGTGATGAGATAGAGAATGCCATCGATCATACGGCTGTCGCGATAATCTCCGCTCTGCGATAGCGAATGGAGCAAGACCGGCGCAGTCTTGTCCGAGATGTCATAGATGTCGACAGATGTATCCGTGAAATATCCTCCTACGGGGTATTCGATACAGGTCTGCTTATTATTGAAATTATTGCCGAGAGCCACTGCATTGTAACCGTGGCGGATCGCGATCAGGCGGCCATCCGCTACGTACATTTCAAAATAGACCTGGCCGTCGTCCACGGTCGGCTGCGGGATCTTTGAGGCAAGGCTCATTTCGCTGCCGCCGGCTTTGACGATGAAGAGATTTTTGCTGTTGACGGCATAGATATAGCTGCCGTCCGTCTTGACGATATCGGCCTCGCGCACGCCTTCGGTCTGCTCGTTTGTATCGGAGAATTCCGGGGATTTTGCGGGTCCGCCCGGGCTTCCTGCGGCGTCGTCGGGGATCGGCTCCGTCGGCACAGCGTCCTCGCTGTTTTGATAACCGCCGCCCATCACCGCGTTTTCGTTCATGTCGATATCGTCCGCCGAAGCAGAGGGGGCTGCGCCCGGCGCCGGCGCTTCTGCTGCAGGAATAGCTCCCATATCCGCGTACATATCACCAAGATAGGCCTCGATCTTGCCGTAAAGGTTTTTGTATCCTTCTCCGGCGGTATCCCAGCCTGCCTTGCCTGTATCTCCCGGAGCCGGGGCCGGGGCCATAGCGGCCGAATCGGCTGCGCTTCCGCTATTGCCGCCGCTCATACCGGCATTGTTTGCGGTCAGTACGGCAAAGACGATGCATACACAGGCCGCGAGTGAGGCGAGCGAATACAGGGTGCGGCGGCGGCGCTTCTCCGTCCGGGACGGCTGCGGGGCGGCTGCGGCGGCTGCGGTGGCGGTGAACTCCGAAGCCGGAGGCACCTGCGGATCCAGCTCTTCATAGAAGGCCAGGTCCGGGGCGGCCGCGGCTTGTTTCACCGCATCTTCAAAACGTTTTTCCTCGAATTCATTCATATCTGCTACTCCCGTTCACTCGGCCGCCGCGCGCAGTTTCGCGAGCGCGCGCCTGAGCTGTGATTTCACCGTGTTGTAATTGGAACCACGCAGTTCGGCGACTTCGGCCAGTGCGATCCCGTAGGCATAGTGAAGGAGTATCAGCTGTTGATCGCCATCCGGCAATGCGGCGAGCAGGCCTTTCAGCTGATCGGCGTCGCAGAGCGCATCGGGGAAACGTGATTCCGTCTCGTCCAGCGGTTCAAAGACGCTGTCTGCATCATCCAGAGAGACCGGTTCTGCGGCTGGCCCCTGCCGGCGCGTACTGTAATAGCGCTTGGCCTCATTCTTTGCGACCGCATAGAGCCACGCCCGCGCGGCGCCGTCTTCTTTCAGACTGCCGAGATAACGCCATGCGTTCATCCAGGTATTCTGAAAGACGTCGTTCGTCGCCTCGGGATCCCTGCGCGCTATCGTGTAGAGAAAGCGCTTGATCTCTTGTGCGTACCGCTCGTACAGGGTCTCGAAGCGGGTTTGATTTGTATCCGTATTGTCCATACAAGAAGTATACCAAACCCTTCTGCCTTGCGCCGCCGCTGCAATGAATGTCATCAAAAAGCCTCCGTCCTTCTGTATAGTAGAGGACGGATCCACGAAAAAAGGTGCGCTTGCGTGAATAATCGCCCCCGGGCCACTGACTGAAATAGTTTCCGGAGGGATGCCTTTGCGTTTCCAATAACGCAAAAATAGGATGCCAACTTTCGGAAACGCAACGGGCAACTACGTTGCCCTCCTCCGGTCGCTTCGCTCCCTACGCTGTCCGTTTTTCCATTACGCAGCCAGCTGCGTGGAAAAAAGGCAACCAGCATCCCGGAGGAAAATATTTCAGTCAGCGGCCAGGGGATAGACTAATTTACGTTCGGAGAGTGGCGCACAGGCAAAATGCGCAGCCGGGAAAATGGCTGCATTTTTTGTAGGGGCGCATTTTGCCTGTGCGCCACTCTCTGAACAGCGAATACGTCTATTCTGCGCTATAGAGGCCGGCTGTGGGGTCGAAGAGCATGGAGGGGCTGATGGCCTGGTCGCCTATGCGCATTTCGTAGTGCAGGTGCGGGCCCGTCGAATAGCCTTCGGAGCCCACCTCACCTATGAGGTCGCCCTTGGTCACCATGGCGCCCGTCTCCGTATGCAGCGCGCTCATATGGTAATAATAAGATTTCAGACCTCCGCCGTGATCGATGACGACTGTGTTGCCCGTGTTGAGCAGGTCTTCGGCCAGGAGCACCTTGCCCGTATTGCCGGCGCGGACCGGGGTGCCCGTCGGCACGGCGAAATCCATGCCGTAGTGGCTGCGGCGGGTGCCCTGGTCGCCGTTCGTGATACGGATCTCGCCAAACCGGGTGCTGATGAACCATTTGTTTCCCAGATCGACGGGCATTTCAAAATAGCCCTGCCAGTAGATCTCGTCCGTGATCAGCGGCATCAGTTTTCCTACCTTTTCGCGGAATTCCGCGACGGCCTTTCCCGTGATCGCTTCGGCAACGGAGGGGACGCTCGTGTCGATGATAAGATTTTGGAAGTCATAGTCGTAGAGGCTGACTGTCACTGACTCCTCATAGAGCTGGTCGCCGGCCGTCGCTTTCACGGCGTACGTTCCGGGGGCGCGGTGATTGGAGATCGGGATCTCGGCGAGCCAGTTGGTCAGACCGGGGACAGTTTCGAAGGTTTCATCGATAGCGCCCGGCGCGACCTTCGCGAAAGTCGCCGGGCCGAGCTCTGTCTCGAGTGTCGGGATCACGCCTTCGGGGACGTTGCGCAGGCTCAGCGTGTAGATGTCGCCCTGCTGCAGCTCGGCCCGCCCGGCCTTGAAAAGCGGCGGCGGCATCGTGACGGAAAATGACGCCCGGTAGGTGATCGTCCCGGTCGTCACGGCTTTCGAAGGCGCTCCCGAATCCGTCCCGGGATCGGCGACACGGCCGATAACAGTGATTTCATAGTCGCCCGGCAGGGTAATCCGGTATGCGCCGTTTTCTCCGGCGCTCTGAGACGAATCAACTTCGGCGCCCGAGGTGAGGGGAACGCCTCCTGCAAGTGTGAGGAAATGGTCGTAATCGATCCCGTCGCCCAGCGCATCGGATGGAAATTCATACGTCAGGGAATACGGCGCAAGCCCGACCTCGCCGAGCGAAACCGCGCCCGGTGCTGTGGCCGCATTACCGGCGTCACCGGCGGCGCCGTCCGGCAAGTGAAAGGTGAAATCCTTGTGGAGTAAGCCACCCAACACGGGGACGCGGCTTTCGAGACTGCCCTCACTCGGAAGAACCTCTTGCCCTGCGATACGAATCGGCTCCACGGGAACAAGGCTCGCCTCTGCGGCGTCATACTCATGCCACACATAAAGGCCGCAGCCCGCCAGCGCGGCAATGACGACAATCAAGACGATAAGCTTTGCTTTCATAATCACTCCATCGTTTTTCGTTCGTGACGTACTGCGATGCAAATCGGTCAAAAAACAGGCGTTTTTTTACCGATTTCGCACGCCATACGTACTAAAGTCTTCAGGCCGTGCGGATTGCTTCGGCGAGGATGGCTACTCCTGCGTCTATATCTTCTTTTCCGATGATGAGCGGCGGGAGGAGGCGGATCTTCGTCTTGGCGGTCAGGACCAGCAGGCCGCGGGCGATGCAGGCGCTCGCGATGGTCTTGGCGTCTTTTTCACCGACGTCGATGCCGATCATGAGGCCGAGGCCGGAGAGGCCCCCAACGCCGGGGATCTTCATCAGTTCCGCGCGGAAATAGGCGGCCCTTTCGGCGATCTCGCCTTGCAGTGCGCCGTCCCGCTCGGTGAATTTGCCGAGCACGTAATCCGCGCCGGCGCTGACCACGGGGTTGCCGCCGTAGGTCGAGCCGTGGTCGCCGGAGCCGAGGGCGCCGTCGGTCTTTTCGCCGAAAATCACCGCGCCGATCGGCAGACCGCCGCCGAGCGCTTTCGCGACCGTTACGATGTCGGGGTGCACACCGAAGTGTTCGTAGGCCATGAATTTGCCGGTGCGGCCGATGCCCGACTGAACCTCATCCGCGATCAGCAGGATATCACGCTCCTGACAGATGGCGGCGATCTCCGCGGCAAAGTCGGGTTCGAGTTCGTTTACGCCGCCCTCGCCCTGGACGAATTCGACCATGATCGCGCAGGTCTCGTCCGTGACCGTTTCACGCAGGGACGCGATGCTGTTGGTTTCCGCATAATCAAATCCTTGCAGAAATGGCGTGAAATACTTGTGGAAGGAGTCCTGACCCGTCGCCGTGATCGTCGCCATCGTGCGGCCGTGGAAGGAGCCCGCAAGCGTTACGATGCGGTAGCGGTTTGGGGCGCCGTCCGCTTGCCCGTATTTGAGGAAGCTGTACTTGCGCGCAGCCTTGATCGCGCCTTCGTTGGCTTCGGCGCCCGAGTTGGAGAAGAAGACGTTTTTCAGGCCGGTCAGCCTGATGAGCTTTTCGGCCGCCCGGGCGCAGGGCTCGGAGTAAAAGAGGTTCGACACGTGCTGCACGGCCGCCGCTTGCGCCTGCACGGCCGCCACCCAGCCGGGCTCGCAAAAGCCCAGCGA
>JAISJT010000144.1 GCA_031261395.1 Eubacteriales Family XIII. Incertae Sedis bacterium | reverse complement strand
TACCGACTGCTCGAATTTTCCCTTATCCGGATTCAAATAATATCCCATGACCATCCTCCGTTGTTACGCATACACGTCCCAGGTTCAAGTCCAGTATATCACGGAAAAGCGTGCCGCAGACGGCAAAAAACGCGCAGAGATGATACAATTATCAAACAAATAATGCTGACTGAAAGGAGAGAAACATGGCAGGCAGACTGGCAGGAAAAGTGGCCATTATCACGGGCGGAGGCGTTGGTATCGGCGCGGCGATTGCGAAAGGCTTTCTCGCGGAAGGCGCAAAGGTGCTCGTTTCCGATCTGCGCGGGGAAATATTAGAGGCGTTCGCGGCGGAAGTCGACTCTGACAATCTCGCTGTCTTCGCCGGCGACATCACGAATATCGAAGATGCCGAGGCGATGACTGAGGCGGCGGCGGCCAAGTTCGGCAAATTAGATGTTCTCGTAAACAACGTAGGTATCGACAAGCCCGGCACTGTCACGGAAATCCCGGTGCAGCAGTGGCTCGACATCATAAACACCAATCTCACGGGTACGTTTTATACGACGCGCTTCGCGATCCCAAAGATGATCGAAGCCGGCGGCGGGTCCATCATCAACATATCGAGTCTTGCCGGCGTACGCGCGATCCCCGGGATGCCGGCATATAGCACGACAAAGGCGGGTTTGCAGGGTCTCACGAATGCGGTTGCGCTCGATTACGGCGACAAAGGCATTCGCGTCAATATGATCAGTCCCGGCGCGACTGCGACCGAGATGATGAAGGATCATATGCAGGGCCTTGCCAAATCACAGGGGACGGACGTCTATGGCGCGCTCGGTCTGCTCACGCGCTTCACGCCGCTTGGGCGCGCCTGCGAACCGGACGAGATCGCCTCGGCGGTGATCTTCTTTGCGAGTGACGAGTCAAGCTACATCACGGGCCAAAATCTGCTCATCGACGGCGGCGCTTCGATTGTTGATCCCTGCGGATCAGCGACAGCCTCTCTGGGGAAAGCCTGGGGCGAAGAATGACTTCCCAATATGATACAATAATCATGCAACCATACATTTCATGAGAGAAAACAACAAACAGGAGAGGCAAAATGGGAAATTATCAAAGTGAACTGCAAATTATCGGATCATACCCGTCTTTTCCGGGTACGCCGGACAGGCCGAAATACAATACCCCTATCACCCCGCGCGAAAACGTACAGCGTTCCTACAGCCACAAGGAATTGTGGACGCCGTCATCCGTCGATTTTCAAACGCTTTCTCCAAAGCTGATTCCCGACAATATCGCACGCGGATTTGTGCTCGACAAAAATGTCATCGACAATGACACCGAGGCCGGAGGCCCCGATATGTTCGGCGTAGTTTGGGAATGGGTCCCTCAGGTAGGAGGATCGATGGTGCGCGCTGAGGACAAGCAGCTGATAGAGGACATCGCGGACTGGGAGAGCATTCTCAATTTTCCGAATCCTGCAGACTGGGACTGGGCCGGGAGCGGGGCTGACAATGCGCCCTATCTGAACGACGAGAGGCCGGTGATCGTTTGGTTTCAAAACGGTCTCTTCGAGAGACTGATTTCTTTCATGGGCTTTGAAAATGCCGCCGTCGCCTTGGTTTACGATGAGCAGAAGCCTTTCGTACACGCTATTTTTGAGCGCTTGTGCGACCTTTACGAGGACATCTTTGCGAGATTCAAAGAGTATTATCATGCGGATGTGATCTATTTTCATGATGATTGGGGCGGACAAAATTCGCCCTTCTTCTCGCAGGATACCGTCAGGGAAATGATTTTCCCCTATTTAAAGAGGCTCGTTGATTTTGTCCACGGGCACGGCATGGGTTTTCATTTTCACTCCTGCGGAAAGATCGAAATGCTCGTGCCGCTCATGATCGAAGCCGGCGTCGACGTTTGGGCCGGACAGGCGATCAACGACCAGATATCTGTACTTGAAAAATACGCCGGTCAAATACGCATAGAAGCCGGTCCCGAGCACGTGTTCGGAGGCACGTATACCGCAGAAGAAGTCGAAGGCTTCACTGAGAAATTCCTGACCGTCTATGGCCCCTATCTTGACAATATCCTGCTGACAAACCGCTACGGCACACCGGAGGGTTCAGCCAAACTCTACGAGCTCGCCTACGAGTATTCGCGCAGCAAATTCAATGCTGAATGAAGTATCCATCAGGTGTTTCCTGTCCGTAGCCAAACATCAGAGCTTTACCAAAGCGGCTGAAGAGGTTTTCATGTCCCGTCAGGCGGTGAGCAAAAAAATATTATCCCTTGAAGAGCGGCTGGGGACGACGCTCTTTGACCGAACGACCAATATGATCGAACTGACAGTAGAGGGAAAATTGTATCTGGATTTTTTCAACAATGCGGCGCAGGATTTCGAAGCGCTTGCCGAGGCTATAGGAAATACCGGAGCGCCCGCGGTACCCTTGCTGATCGGCTATGAACTCGGATTGATCATAGACAAAAAAGTCATCGAAAATGTGGGTGCGTTCAAGAGCCAGCGAGTGAACACAGAGCCGCAAATCAAGCGCTACGACCCCAAAATAATAGAAAACAAGCTGCTGAACGGTGAGCTAAATATCGCGTTCACGACCATTCCTGCGCACAGCAAAATATACAAGGACTTCCCCTACATCATTCTCGAATACGCAGAATATGTGCTTGTTACATCGACAAACCACCCAAAGGTCAACGAACACACAAGGCTCTGCGACTTTAACAAGCAAAAGGCAGTCTACTGGAACATGGAACACGAAGACGACAACGCCTGCCGCAAACACTTTACGGCGGCATGGTCGGATTTAGGTATCACCGTCATCCCATCCATACAATGCTCGTCGATATCCTCGGCCTATACGGAATTGCTGTTTGGCAATGCGATCATCTTGTGCAGCACAAAGAATGAACTCTGCACCCTGCCCGGCATCATCACCTACCCTCTGCCAAAGACAGAGATTTTCGGCTGCATCTGGAGTCCGGGCGCGTCGCCCGATATCAAAGCGTTTGCCGAGACTTTCAGGCAATACGAAATCAGTCCGCGATCCCCAAATCTGCATTCAGAATAGCGAGCGCCTGCTTTGCGTCGACGGTATTTCGGAAGACGCGGTTGAACCCGAGGTCCTCCTGAAAATGCCGTTCAACCTCGGGCCAGTTTTGGTCCATCTCAAGCGGGGCGACGATAGTACCCCCGGCGTACAGGATGATATCGTCCAGACCCGCCTCTATGCACTTGTCGCGAAGGCCCTCGCAGTCGATCGGTCCCATCCCGTAGGACGAGGAGACGAGGATCGCGTCTGCGTCCGACTCGATGGCGGCGTTGATGAACTCCTCCTGCGGCACAATGGAGCCGAGAAAGACAACCTTGTAACCGGCCTGCTGGAAGGTGTGTTTGAGTACCCAGCCTCCGATGATATGCGCGTCTTCACCGATCGTTCCGATGACGACACTCTTGTTTACCTTGCGTTTTTCCATGTTGGCGCCCTCCCTATTTCTGAATCTCAGGCAATTTCGAAGCGTACTGCAAATCGTCTACGACCATATCAAAGTCAAGCGGTCTGCCCTCTTTTTTTGCGCGTCCCTCAAGTTTCTTTAGGTGGTATTCCTTTACCTCATTCGGCAGCGGCATATCGCCTGCGTCGAAGTAGCGCATGGCCTGCTCTGCGTCCCTCATCAAAAGGACATTGCCCTTGTTGAACTTCCACGGTGAGATCATCGTCGAGACCCAGCCCGCATCCACACCCAGACAGAGTCCGAGCGCAATATCGCCTTCACCGGCGTCCAGACAGCTCTCCATCATAGCGCGGACTTCCAGTTCCAATATCTTTTCTTCTTCAATCACTTCGGCGCTGATCGGCAGCCGCAGATCACCAAGCAATTTTTCGATTTCGCGCGCGATCTTCACGGTCGCCGCCATGCCCTCTTTTGTCGGCGTAGCAAACGCCTCGTCCTGGCATTTGAGAACGAGTGAGGTGGACCCGCCCAGGATGCCTATCGTGACGGCCAGACTCAGCATAGCATTGACCTCTTCGAGGCGCGGCGGGAAGGCGCCCTGGAACATATTGTTGTTTTGTATGAATTTCACATCCGTGTAGCCAAAGCGTGCGCAGTACTCTTCGCAGAGCCGCTTTGTCACGCGCATCATGGCCGTATCCTGCACAAGGTTCATGTTGATGCCGAATTCGAGATAGATTTGCTTCAGGCCCTGTTCGGCGCCCAAGAGGGACTGGGCGACCATGATGAAGGATTTGAAGCCGCAGCTGTCGTATCCGGTCAGATTGCACGAGATATGCGGGCTTTGCGGCACGCCGCGCTCGTGGTAGATGGCCGCAAGCCGCGTTTCGTACTGGTTGATGCGTATCTCCTCTTCGAGCGTGATATTTTTGCAGTGCGCCATGACCTCGGTGACGGAACGGCAGTTGCAGGCGTTCCAGCCCGCCGCCAGAGCGATTTCCGACGCCAGACGGCCGTCCTCGTCGGTAGAATTGAGCGACATGGGCGATTTGATCGCCCTTTTGATCTTGCGGGCTTCGTGGACGCCGTGGTTCACGATGGGCCAGCCGTTCAGCATAGTCACGCCCTCTTTGCGGCTGCGCTCGATCCCGTCGGCGGCCTGCTCGTATTTGTTTTTCCGAGTGTATGAGTCGGAAAAGCAATTCCACATGCCGACCGGCAGCAGCGGAGAATTTTCTTCGACATAGCTCATTCCGTCGATCATGAATTCCGTGAGCCCTTGGCCAAACTGCGGCTGGAAGAGATGAATCCCCTTCGCCTCCGCCTCAGCATCCTTGATAGCATAATTCCGGCCCGCTCCTACCGACAACTCATACGCAGCGGCAATGTTTTCGTCCAGATTTTCGATCTCGCGGCCGGTTTCCCACTGCGAAAGGACTTCTTCCTTTCTGATACGAAAAAATTCGTCATCTGTGAG
The DNA here is from genome assembly GCA_031261395.1 of Eubacteriales Family XIII. Incertae Sedis bacterium. GTDB lineage: Bacteria > Bacillota > Clostridia > Peptostreptococcales > Anaerovoracaceae > WRMW01. Next base: position 1,145 of record JAISJT010000144.1, on the reverse strand, counting down.
CCGCTTGTTTCGGATGGTGTACTTGGCCATCAAATCTCCTCCACGGGCTTTTCGCGCCCCAAACGTTTGTAGTATTCCTCCGGAATATTTTTTTTGTCTTTATAAAAGATAAACTGACAAGAAGTCCCGTCCCCGGGCGGATTGTTGATAAACAGGAAATCCCCCGTGTCGTCGATCGCATTCATATTGAATATCGGGCAGTGCAGGCAATAGATCGGATAGTCCGGCGTGCCAAACGTGATAGGCGAGGGCTCCGCGATACGCGCGAGTCCGACCTCGGGCGAATAGCCGCCCATTTGGATGAGACGTCCGCCCGATCCGCAGGGCGTGTTTGTCAGGACGACCTTTTCATCGTCTTCCTCCAGCGTCATGTACTGATGCACATGCCCCTGCAGCTCTGCCGACATCTTTTCCACAATGAACTGAAAGTCCGTGCGCTCCGGCGGAAAAAATACGAGCTGCCCCTCTTTTCCGTGCGCAAATCGCTCCGCAGCCTCGGCGCCCTCGGCGCCATGACGCTCATAGATCCACGTGAGCAGGCCGGCGATCCACACCATAGCTCCGTCATGCAGATGCACGAATTGGTCATACATCAGCTGTACCAGTTCTTTCGCTTTTGCACGATCCCCTGCGTCAATCGCGTCGAAAGCCTTGTCGATCGTGCGCTTTGCCATCTCGGCAAGCTGTTCGTCAGTCCATATACGGCTCATGTCATCCTCTCAACTCATAACTCCGAAAAACCCTGAAATATAGATTATTTGCAGGGTTTTTCGGACAATTACTGTACTACAATAAGGTTATTCCGGGATATACGGTACTTCCAGATACGAATTCTTGAGGTAAATATCATGCTTTACAGTACGCATGAACGGCCACCAGTAGATACCGTTTTTCGCCATTTTGCCTCTCATGTCTGTCTGGTTCTTGATGACCAGCTCGAGGCGATGACCCTTTTGGAAGATGGTCGCCGCCGGCATGATCGCGATCTCATAGTGATTGATCTCGCCGGGCACGATGGGAATCGGCTCCTGACGCTTGTGGCAGGGATAGTAATCCAGCGATTTCTCTTCGTCGATCGTATTGAATTTCGCTTTCAGATATCCGCTGGCAACGAGGAAACGCTCATTCTTCGGACTGACGTCGAC
>JAISJT010000122.1 GCA_031261395.1 Eubacteriales Family XIII. Incertae Sedis bacterium | reverse complement strand
CACGCCGCGACCGCGTGCGCGACACGTTCAAGGATCTGCTAAAAACTTTTTACGCGCGCGACCTTGACACATACACGAAAGAGATCGAAGAGATCGCGCCGTCTGCTGAAGCGCTTGTTCGCCTTGTGCGTTTGTTCGATCAAGTGTACGCGGAAATCAAACGGCGCGAGAATGTGATCGACTTCTCCGATATCGAGCACATGGCGCTGGCCATTCTCGCAGACGAGGCTATCGCCGAAGATTACCGCAAAAATATAGACCATATCTTTATCGACGAATACCAGGACAGCAACTACGTGCAGGAAACCATCGTATCCCGCATCACCCGCAGAGGCAATGTCTTCATGGTAGGCGACGTCAAACAAAGCATCTACAAATTCCGCAACGCTGAGCCTGCGATTTTCTTAGAGAAACTCCATAGGTTTAAACAGGAGGATGCGGAGCCACAGGATGGCGAAACCGTCCCTTTGTCTTCCGGATTGCGTATTGACCTGTCTGCCAATTTCCGCAGCAAGGTTGGCGTCATTGCTGCGGTCAACGCTGTGTTTGAGCAGGTGATGGACGCGCGGTATGCCGGCATCGACTATGACGAAGATCAGCGTTTGGAGGTCGGTTTGCCGTGCGGTCAGGAGATGACGCGCAAGGCTCGGCTCTACATAGCGGCGAAAGATGCGGACAAGGCTGTCTACGCGAACACGGCAGAGAGCGAAGCCGCCGTCTGCGCCGGGATTATTCGGGAATTGCTCGGACAGGATCGCTACGACGCGAAGGCGGATCAGCCTCGTTCCATTGAATACAGGGATATCGTGATCCTGCTGCGCAGCGCCAAGGGGACGGCGGAGACGATGCAGAAGACATTGGAGAAGTACGGGATACCGGCCTTCACGGACCGCGGAGAGGGATATTTTGAGACCGTCGAGATCGATACGTTTTTGGGGCTGCTGAAAACGGTGATCAACACGCGGCGGGATGTGCCGCTGGCCGCCGCGCTGTGTTCGGCCGCCTTCGGTTTTGATCTCGCAGAGCTGGCGGATATTCGGCTCGGAAAAAACGAAGGTTACTTTTACGAAGCCTTCCTCGCCTATGCGGAAGGCGGGACGGATCCGGCGCTGAGGGAAAAGTGCCGGGCGATGATTTTGCGGCTCGCACAGTGGCGAAACGAAGAACGCTTTCTGCCGTTAGACGAATTTCTTTGGAAACTGATGCGCGAGAGCGGGTATTTTGACTACGCCGGCGCTTTGCCGCACGGCGCGCAGCGTCAGGCGAATTTGCGCGGCCTGCTTGACCGGGCGCGGGATTTTCAAAAGGGGCGTGTGCGCGGTCTGCGCGCCTTTGTGTCCTATCTCGATCGCGTCAAAAAGCGCGTGGCGGTGCCGCAAATCAAACTCCTGTCCGAAGGCGAAAACGTGGTGCGCATCCTGACGGTTCACGGCAGCAAGGGACTCGAATTTCCCGTTGTCATCCAGTGCGGCCTCGGCGATTCATTTTCCAAAGGCGGCTTTGGTGACGGCGGCTTGCTCCTGCACCGGGAAGTGGGCTTGTCGCTGCAATGGGAAAACCGGCGGGCGCATACCTATAAGAAGACCTTGCCGCATCACGCCATTCGTCTGCGCCGCGAAATGGATGAGCGGGCGGAAGATGTGCGCCTGCTCTATGTGTCCATGACGCGGGCAATGGACTGTCTCTGCCTCGTCGGCACTGTGACGGATCCCGAAGCCGTGTTAGATCTCTATGCGAATACAGACCCGGACGTGGATACCGATGTGCCCGGCGCCAAAAACTACTTGGAGCTTATCCTCCCCACGGTCTGCGCAAGGCCGGATTTGTTCGATGTCACAGCGCTGCCGTTGGATGAACAGGCTTTGCCGATAGGGCTGCCGCACCGCAATCCCTGGATCCCGGGTCAGGCCCGGGATGACAAAGGTGGCGCCGTGAATAGAAGCCCCCAAAGACAACTTTGTCGAATTCCGCGAAGAATTCGCATAAAAACGTCCTCAATTAAAGCGAAAAAGCCGACTTTTTCGACACGGCCGGTTTTTCTTAATAATGGGAAGGCTCTCTCACTGAATCATGGTGGATATCTTTCACGGGCGGACGCGGCGGCGGCGGTGCGGGAAGCTGCGGCGGATCATTCGGGCTATGTGTACCCCTATGCCGACGAGGCACAGCTGAAAGTCAAGTACAGCGTGACGGAGCTGACCCGTCGCGACAACGAAGCCGCCGAAGCCCAAAGAACTCCGGCAGCACAAACAAAACATCCTTCTGTGCTCACGGAATTTACACAAACAAAACGTCCCCCTGTGTTCACGACAATGCAAAGCGATCATTCGCCGGTGTTCTTTTTTGCCGGCTCGGCGGGTGAGACTGAGGAGGACGCGGGGCTTTTGGGGCAGGATCTGACGGCGGCCGAAAAGGGTACGGCCCTGCACAAAGCGCTGGAACTGCTGGATTTCAAAGAGGCGTATCGGCGTTGTGATGACCTCGGTTTTTTCGAAACGTATCTGAATGGTTTGCGTACCATCGGCGCTTTGACGGACGCTGAAGCGGATGCGGTCGGGGCGGAGCGGCTCGCTCGGTTTGCCGGCAGCGATCTCTGCGCGAGAGCTGCGCGGGCGGAGTTTATTATGAAAGAAGCGCCGTTCAATATGCGTCTGCCGGAAGAAGGAATCATCGTACAGGGCGTGATCGACCTGCTCTTCCGGGAGGAAGATGGGCTCGTAGTCGCGGATTACAAGTCCGGTCATTTCGAACTGGGCAGACCGGGCGAGGAAGAACGTATCCGCGAGACATACGGCGGCCAGCTCGCCCTCTATCGCCGCGCCGCAGAGCAGGTGTTCGGCGAGTCGGTGAAAGAAGCGCTGCTCTACATGACCAAATCAGGTATTTGCATCCGCGCGTAAACAGAGACAACAACAACCCCGAACTGCCGTCATTCTCAACAACAGAAATGCATTTCTTTCACTAAGTGTTGGCAAATTCGAATTTGCACCCCCTGTCATCCCCGCGACCGAGCGAAACGAGGGGTGACCCCGGGCTTGACCCGGGGGAACGAAACGCTGGGGATCCAAGGTGATCATCCGCCATAGATTCGCCGGTCAACGTGGGCTTCGCCCACTCCTCCGGTCGCTGCGCTCCCCGCGCTGTCCGTTTTGCCAGCCAAATCAAAGATTTGGGGCAAAAAGGCAAGTCGGCGAATGACCGGAGTGCAAATTCGAATGTTTCTGCTTGAAAAACGTTATGCCGCCTGCGGCGGGGGACGCTCCGCTAATGTATTACGGTAGGCCCTCGCTGACGCTCGCGCCCTTGATTTCCATTTCTAAAAGGCGGTGACATCTGGCCGGCCTTGTTGGCTGACGAGATAGGTGTATGGATTGCCATCTATTTTACGTACTTTGTTGCGAAATGGCGCCAAACCCGACTGCCGCAATTTTCAGCACGAAAACAAGCCTTTTTCGTTACACTCCCTATTTGGTGAATTTCGCCTTCTGTTCGTAATCTAAGTCTAAATACCCCTCAGAAATACGAACGGAACGCCTTTTTCACCAAATAGACCCCCTCTATTTGGTGAATTTCGCCTTCTGTTCGTAATCTAAGCCTAAATATCCTCAGAAATACGAACAGAACGCCTTTTTCACCAAACAGAGTGAACCCGTAACCCTTTTTTCTGCTCAAAGTTTCGGCAATTCGGGAATTGCAATGCAAAATATGGTCGAAACCCGAACTCTCGTCATTCTCAACAACATAAATGCATTTCTTTCACTAAGTGTTGGCAAATTCGAATTTGCCGGGTGACTATCATTATCTTCAGATAAACCGCCGTTCAAAAAACTTCTCTTAACAACGTCACTTTGCGTAGAAAACAAGGCTTTTTCATACGTAGAATTGCGTTTTTAAGAGAAGTCTGTCTGAAACGGGGCTGCTTTTTCTTAAAGACGTCATTTTGCGTAAAGTGATTCTT
>JAISJT010000108.1 GCA_031261395.1 Eubacteriales Family XIII. Incertae Sedis bacterium | reverse complement strand
GAGGGGCCAAGCGTCACCCCCACGGTGACCGTAAGCGGTGGCGGTATCAAACTCGTCACCAAATCCTCAAAAGTCCGATAACTGGTAAGAGAAGGCGTAGCGGAAACTCCCGTGATATCGTTTACGGCATCTCCAACGGGGACGACAGAGGCGTCGTCACTGTCTTCCGTGGCTTCGGGCTCTTCGCCCGGGGCGGTGGGTTCTTCTGTGGATCCCGGGTCGGCGCCCGGGATGACATCGTCACCTTCGCCCGGGATGACAGGGTCGTCGGAGCCCGGTATGACAGGGTCGCCTTCGCCCGGGATGACAGGATCGTCTGCGGATTCGACGATCAGATTATCCGAATCCCCCCCCCATTGTCAGATTCTGCCAATGCCATAGTCGGGACAAGCGTCATCACTACCATCAGTACGGTCAGCACGACCGCGATCATCATCTTGCCTCGGAACAACTTCTCTTTGCTTTTCAAAACAGTACCCCCTTTTGAGTCCCTCTGAATTCGTGACCCCTGAACCCCTCAAACGGTCACAACGCCCCTACTTCCGACAAAAGTCCTATGATTTTGCTGTAAAAAATGTGCGTCCTAATATAGAAACGCCAAATATCGATAATACTTCTCCAAAATCAAAACTTTTTTCACCAAGTCCAAATTTCATCCTGCCATAGTATCATACCCACAAACCCAACCATTGAAACAAAAATATAAAAAAACCCCGTCATTCGCCGGCTTGACCGGCGAATCCAGGGTGGTGATGGGCGCTGGATTCGCCGATCAAGTCGGCGAATGACATTGGGTGTGTGCAGACTGCCTGCTGTGGCTCTCAAATATTCTGTCTAAGGCAACATCTTTCTCGTATTGCCGTCATTTTCCGGCATCCCCCAAAGTTCACTTTGCATATGGCAAGTTATCGTAGTGTGCAAAATTGAATTTAATTGTTTCTCTTCTTGTTTCTATATATAGCGCGCCTTCTCTTTCGCGATTTCCTCGAATGCTTAACGGAGCCGCGGTATAGAGGCGTCCGCTGTTGTCTTTTAGCAAATATTGTTCATCGTTCACGCCAAACGCCCGGAAGCAATATCCGGCTCTTTGCCATATTTCAGAAAAACAACAATTGATGATTTTGTAATCTTTCATAGGTTCATCCACAATTTGCAGCAAATCCCCGCACCACTCTTCGGCAAGTTCCTCTGTTGAATCTGCTGCAACGCCGTTGAACAGGGCCATTTGCGTACCTCCCCCCGTTTCTGTGAGCACGGGTACTGCGTCAATCGTCATGTCCTCACGGTAGCCACTAAAAAATCTGGACTGTTCAAAATAATCCGCGAGATCCACCGCCAGTTTTTGTGTATGGTTCACCAAATAACCGCTATATTCAACAGAATGCGTATTACCCCAATCAAAATATTCGCGCGATTCTTCCCACACCTTGATTGTATTCCAACGTTCGCTGTTCTCGATAATAAATTTTACTTTATCGTAGTAATCTTTGCCTGACCAACCCTTATCGTTCAGCTCAAAGTCTTCACGATTTATATAGGTAGATATCCCAAGCAAGTCTTCTTTTCTTGAAAACTCAGCCAGCTTATCATCAAGCAAAACATATTGACCACCCCACATAACATGATAGGGCTTTTGCCGCAACAGATAATGAATTGAGCGGACCGCGCCACTGTGCCCATAACAGTTCGCGTGAAATTTATCAGCGTCCATGACGCAACAAGTTCTTGTGTCAATGTCATATGCACAAGCATAGAAAATTTGTCCCATATATACACTCCTCTCTTCTGATTCAGTTTCACCTAATCAGGATTATAGTGTGTACATACAATAAAATCATTAAAGTCATAGTTTAATTTTTGTCCGCCTGTTACAGAAGGCCCCAGAGCGGGTGCGCGGGCCGTCGTCAGTCATCCGCTAATCAGGAAATCAGCGCCGCGAGCTCCTGCACTTGTTTTAGCTGTGATCCGCTTTCTTTTGCAGCCTCCGCAACTGACGATCCTTTCTTCAAACAGCGAATCGCCGCAGCTGATTGCTCCGCCCCTTCTTCTCTGCCTTCTTCTCTGCCTTCTTCTCTGCCTTCTTCGCGGCCGATCTTAATTCCCTTTTTCGTAGCGAAATCCAGCTGTCCCCTTTTGTCGCGTTGCTCTTTCTCCCTCGCCTCGGCAATACGCCGCGCCGTTTCGTCTTCGCTCAATTCCCGAAGTACAGCATAAGCCTTTTTGATCCCGGGATTTTTTTCAGCCAATTCAGCCATCTCTTCCTCCTCCTCAGTATCAATGAATTTGAGCCACTCATACAGCATTGTCCCATCGTCCGCCGCCGGCAGCTTCGGAAGTTCGAGCACATCGATCTCCATCACGTCGGTCAGCTCCACGCCGTTCACTTTGTCGTACATCACAAAGCAGTGATGATACGCCGCACTCTCGGCGATCAGTTCAAAGTCCATGATCGCGATACTGATCACACGCTTGATCTTCGTATAATCATCGCCCCTCGAAAGTTGGTGCGTCACGAGCCCGGAGACATAGTGCGCAAGTCTCTCCCGAAACGCTGTCTGGGGATACTGCTGGATCTCCACTTCGACTATGATCCCCGACGTCGTGTGGATCCTTACATCCAGTACACCTTCTTTTCCGTCGCGCTGTTCGGGCAGCAAATGCGGATTATCGATTTCGATATGGTCGTACTCGTCAGCCGGTATATCCAGCGTCGCCTTCAAAAAGCCTTCCAAAATCTCAGTGTGCCTAACGTCCCCGAACAACATCCGAAACGTCGCGTCAACTTTCGTCGACAAAATACGATTGCTCATCTCTCTGTCCTCCTAAAATATATCACGAATGCCCGTGCGCAACAAGCCGTTGCGACATCCTCGTTATCGGAAGCCTCGATATCTTTCAGCAAATCAATGTTGATAAAATCCCGAATGAACTGCACAAACAGCAGCGGCTCCCCGAAGATGACTTTGAAACTATTGTCCGTAGCCTTGTTGATTCCCGTACCCTTTCCCATGTGATTTCCATACCTTTCTGCGGCCGCGCCGCCGAGAGCTGTAACAATATGGAAATCATACAACACGAAGGGTTCCGTGTCAATATATTACATAAATATATTTTAATAGAATTAAACGCATGTATTGACAATGACTGATACTTCTCATATAATTCCATATATTACTATGTTAACCACATAGTTGCTTTCCGTCATGACCCGTAATATAATTTAGAAAGGAAAAAACAAATGCCAACATTATCACGATTTTACGGTATTGCTATTAAAATGTATTTTCAGCAAGTTGAGCACAATCCGCCTCATATCCACGCTGTTTACGGCGAATATAACGGTGTAAAGGAGTGATTGCCATATGTTCCACAAAATCAAGGATATCAAACCGCTGCCTGATTTTCGCTTGCTTGCCGACTTTGAGAACGGCGAGAAAAGAGAATACGACATCTCACCGTTATTCGAAAAATGGACTGCGTTTCGCGACTTGATAAATACCCCCGGACTTTTCGAATTGGTGAAAGTTGATGTCGGCGGATACGGAATCAGCTGGAATGATTGTCTGGATCTTTCCTGCGATGAACTGTATTGCAACGGGATTGAGATACAGTAGAGGCGGACTTAATCGATCTCGAAGTCGCGGGCTTTTTCTACTCGGTTGCCTACTTTGTCATCGAAAGCGAATGTCAGGGTGTAACGGCCTTGTGCCCCGCCGTCCTCGAGGACATCGAGTTCTGACGAGACTTCGTTGCCGGCGCCGGTATACAAAACCTCCGGAGAATCTTCGGGTGTGATCTTCCACCAGACGGTGATGCCTTCGAGATCGGCCGCCGAAATATCGATGGAGGCGTAGTGCGGATTCAGATGACCGCAATCACAGTCGCCGGCAAGGGCGATATTCTCGATTGACGCGGTGGCCGCGAGGAGCGCGGTATTGCTCGTGTCCATATAGTGGCTGATCGCCGCGCCGCCGCCGGTCACGGTGGCAGCCGAGATGGCGACCGTGGCGACCTTCAGCGTCAGCGCGCTTTTTGCGGCCGGAAATTTCGCCGCCTGCAGCAGCGCCATCCATTTGTGATTGAAGGCATTCAGCGCCGCATCCGGAAGTTCGGCCTGGAACTGCTGCATCAGTACACGACTGATGACCGGCGCCGCACCCGCAGTTAGCGCGTCCTTTTCCATATCTTGCTTTTCTTCTTCTTCCAATCGTTCCCGTATCATGACCTTTGCCTTTGACAACGTGCTGGTGACGGCGTTGATGGTCGTCCCGGTGACTGCCGCGATCTCCTTCACGGACAAGCCATCATAATAGAACATGATGATCGCTTCTCTTCTTTTGACCGGGAGCCCGAGGATGACCTCGTAAAGCCGGCGGCCCATCTCCTGGTCTTCCGCGTACTTCTCCGGAATCAACTCGTTATCGGTGACCGGCGGCTGGACGAGCGTCTCGTCGTCGATATCAAGATCGCTCATGGTCTTGGCGCGCTTTTCCAAACTCCGCAAACACCGGCTTCTCACGATTTGATAAATCCAGACATCGACCGCTTCCGGCGTTTTGAGCTGTCCCATACTCTTGAACATCGTCAGGAAAGCTTCCTGCACAGCATCCTCGGCGTCCTCGAGATTTCCAAGTATCCCAAGCGCCGTAAAAATCATACTTCTTGATTTCGTTTCGCACAGCTCGTTGAAAGCCCTTCGGTTTCCCTTCGAGGCCTTGCGGGCCAGCTCAATGGTGTGCGCTTCCGCCATACAATGGTTGACTCCTAATCTATTAGAACCGTTTTGTGTCAAAAATACGTCTTTGCCTTCAACGCTTCAACGAAAAAAGCCAACGAACTTTTTCGCCGGGTCGTTTTTGGGGCGGTTTACATGCCTCCGATTATATACCGACGCGGAAAATTTCACAAACGAGGCGTCGAATTCTACGGGGTTCCCACAGACGTTCTACGGGGTTTCTATGATTTTGATGTTCCTTTTGGCGGTGGCAGTCCAGTCTTCGCCCGTAATATCCCAGACAAGTGTGTAGTTTCCCGGCGCGAGGGCTTCGAGCTCTGAGCCGATTTGGCTTCCGGCGCCGCTGCCGGCGACTGCGCCGCCTTCGGCTACGATCCGCCATGCGGTGGCCTCCCCTTTGTCCGTGATCAGTTCGGCGGCGCTTGGGTTGACGCCTTCCGGAAGATCCGGATTGCTCCCCGAGACGGTGATTGCCGCATTGGGATCTACAAATTCCTCTGTAGGAATGACTTCCTCGGATACGATGGTCACAGTATCCGGCAGAGCCGACGTTTCGTTTGCCACATGGACCACGGCCGCGCCGCCGCCCGCAGCCGCTACGATGCAGGCGATGATGCCAATGGCCACTTTTGCACTGATCACAGCGCCGCCGGCGGCGCCGGTCCCGGTGGCTGTACTCATACTCGCTCCCGCGCCGGCATGCGCCGCAGCGATCTTTGCATCACAAAGATATATCAAATGCGAAGTATCCACACCCGCGAGCGTGGAATTTGCACCGGCCACAAACAAGGCGTGTGAGATCAGTGAATCCATATTCTTCTTGTTCTTTCCCAGCATTTCCTTCAGCATCCTTTTTGCCTTCGTAAGATTTGATCCTACGGTCTTCACGCTGATTCCCAATTCGTCCGCAATTTCCTGATAACTCTTTTCATCGTAATAATACATCCTGACAACGTTTTGATACCCCGGCGTCAGCCCTGCGATGGCGTCAGCCAAAAATTCGTCGGTTTCATTTTTTTCAAGGTTGTCTTCCGGTATATACTCTCTTCGCCTCTCTTCGATCTGCAGGGCCGCATCCTCATCGCCATCCCTGCCGGGTTCGTACCGCTGCTCTTTCTGAATATGCTTGATGCACACATTCTTGATCAGCACATACAGCCAACTCCGAAAGCTGTTGGGATCCTTGAGTCCGCCGATCCCTTTCAGCATATCCATGACGACTTCCTGCACTATGTCGTCATAACCATTTTCATCGGCAAAAAACCGCCGTGTATAAAACAGGATGAACCTGAAATTGTCCTTGTATAGCTGCTCGAACGCGTATCGATCGCCCTTTGCCGCATTTTTTATCAGTGCCTTTTCTTCCGGCGTTACCTTATACTTACTTCCTTTACTATTCAAAGTCCTCCCCCGCGACCCTCACTACAGTAGAGCGTCTTTTTTCAAAATTACTGCCTGCAAAAAAAATATTATACACCCGGCGGTTGAGTGCGGATCCGGCGGATCTGGCTGAGCAGGATGCCGCAGAAGATGAGCCCGCAGCCGAAATAGGCCCGCACCGTCATCACTTCGTGTATCAGGATCGCCCCGCCGACCGCTGAAAAGACGGACTCGAGCGAAAAGATGACCGACGCTTTGGAGGGCGGCACATAGCGCTGACCGATGATCTGCAGCGTATAGGCGGTGCCGATCGACCCGAGGCCACGGTAGAGCATCGGGATCCAGCCCGCAAGCAGCAGGGACGGCACGATATTTTCTGCGGCCAAAGCGACGACTGAGCAAAGCACTCCGCAGATGATGAATTGGATCTGGCTCAGCCGCAGCGCACTGACGTGGGGCGCAAAGCGGTCGATGACGATGATATGCGCCGCCCAGAAAAAGGCGCCGACAAAGAGCGCCCAGTCGCCCGCCGTGAGACTGCCGAATCCATCCTGCACGCAGAGAAAATACATCCCAACAACGGCAAATACGGCGCCGATCCACGTGAACTTTCCCGCCGATCGCTTCATGAAGATGCCCGCAATGGGCACAAGGATGATATAGAGCCCTGTAATAAAACCGGACTTGCCGGCAGAGTTTGTCAAATCAACCCCGATTTGCTGTAGATTGCTCGCGCCGAAGAGAACGAGTCCTGCGATCAGCCCGTATTTCCACAGCAGTTTGCGGGCGGCTGCATCCGGACGCTGCTTGTCAAAGATGAGGATGACGGGGACAAGGGACGCTGCGCCGATGAAGAAGGTCACGGCATTGAAGGTAAACGGCCCCATGAAATCCATGCCGACGACCTGCGCAACAAAAGAAATGCCCCATATCAGTGAAGTCAGGAAAAGACATAAGGTGGCTCTGAATTCTTGTTTGCTGATGGCGGGACCCCACTGATCTACTGATGCAGTATGCTCTTCATGAATTGCTGGGCTCTGGGATTTTGAGGATTTGTAAAAAATTCTTCGGGCGGGCCGACTTCGCCGATTTCTCCTTCAGCCATGAAGACCACGCGGTCGGCGGCTTCTCTGGCAAAACCCATCTCGTGCGTGACGACAAGCATAGTCATACCGCTCTTGGCCAGACCTATCATGACGCGCAGCACATCTTCGACCAATTCGGGATCGAGAGCGCTTGTAGGCTCGTCAAAGAGCATGATCTCCGGTTCCATCGCAAGCGCACGGGCAATGGCCACGCGCTGCTGCTGGCCGCCGGACAGTCTGCCGGGGAATTCATCGAATTTGTCCGCAAGGCCGACGCGTACAAGCAGTTCTTCCGCCTTTTCGCCTGCCTCTTTCTCGCTCAGTTTTTTCACATTGACCGGCGCAAGCATCACATTTTCTTTGGCCGTCTTGTGCGGAAAGAGATTGAAGCGCTGAAAGACCATGCCGGTTTTCACGAGGATCTCCGCGCGGCGCTCTTTTGACAGACGTATATGAGGATGTCCGTTGATTCGTTTTTCGAAAAGCTCCTCGTCGATATAGATCTCGCCGTCCGTGATGGTCTCGAGGCCGTTGATACAGCGCAGGAAGGTCGATTTGCCCGAACCGGACGGGCCGATGACGGCGACGACTTCGCCCTGATCGACCGACAGACTGACGTTTTTGACCGCCTCGACATTGGTGAAGGATTTGCAGATATCCACCGTGCGAATGATCGACATCGGCGCCCTCTTCTATTCGTACTCCGAGAATTTCTTCTCGAGCCGGTTGAAGATGATTGTGAAGATCGCCGTCAGAATCAGGTAGATCGCGAGAGACGGGATATACACCAGAGCGCTCGCCTTGTTGGATGCGATCATCTTCGTCTGGAAGGTGAGATCCGTGAGCGCGATGATCGACACCAGCGAGGTATCTTTCAGCACCATGAGGAACTCGTTGCAGACAGGCGGGATCATGCGCCGGTATGACTGCGGAATGACGACGAGCCGCATACACTGCCCGTAGCTCAGCCCGAGCGAGCGGCCCGCTTCCATCTGCCCTTTGTCGATCGACTGGATCGCCGCACGGATGATCTCAGCGAGATAGGCCGCGATATTCAGCGAAAAAGCGATGTAGGCCGCCAGGAATTTGCTGCTGATATTGAGCTCGGGAACGATGAGCGGCAAACCGTAATATACAAAATACAGCTGGATGAGCAGTGGCGAGCCGCGAAAGAAAAAGATATACGCCGTCGCCGGCTTGCTCAGCAGGGGGTTCTTTGAAATACGCGCAAGCGCGAGAAAGATACCCAGCGCCACCGCCGTCAAGACGGACGTGACGGTGAGTTCCATCGTCACGCCTGTCGCCTTGAACAGGATCGGAATCCAGTCTATTATTTTATGAAGTGATTCCAAATCAGTCGTTCTTTACCACGATGCAAAGCGCGTTCGACACGTAGGGCTCGGTCAGGATATATTTTTCCTGGCGCTCCGGCGTGATGGACACGGAGGATGCGATCAGGTCGTACTGACCCTTCTCGAGTCCGGCAAAGATGCCGTCCCATGCGGTATTCACGATTTCCACTTCGAGTCCTAAAAGTTCGCCGATCCTGGCGGTCACATCGATGTCAAAGCCGATGAACTCGGTGCCGTCGTCCGTCGTATACTCCATCGGAGGATAGCCGACCTCGGCGCCAACCTGCAGGATGCCTTCTTTGATCGTAGTATAGTCTGTCGGGATCACCGGAGCTTCCGTCACATCACGAAGGCCTGCCGTGAAATCTTCGCCGAAATTCTTGATCGCGATTTCCGCCATCGTTCCGTCAAAGAACATCGTGTCGACCGCCGCTTCGACAGCTGCCTCGAGAGGCGCTGAACTCTTTGCAAAGCAAAGTCCCATCGGCTCGCCGACATCGTTGAGCCAGATGCGGTTGTACTTGTCGCTGCCTGCCGTATAGTAGGCCGAAACGACGCTGTCTACATAGACGGCGTCAACGCGGTCGAGCGAGAGGTCGTCGAAGCACTGCGTGACTTTCTCGTAACGGCTGACTTCGATATCCTTCGCCCCGTTCTCGATCATCTCGTCAACACTGTCCGCGGCCGTCGTTGCCGTCTGAACTGCGATATTGTGTCCCGGGAAATCTTCCGGTGACGCAACGGCAGTCCCGCCCTTTGCACTTCCGCCGCAAGCCGCCAGCGTGAATGCAAGACAAAATACCAAAATCAATACAATAGGAAGTTTCTTTTTCACGTGTTTTCTCCTCTTTTCATCACAACAAACAACAGCGTAAATTATAACATTTTTTTCGGGTCAATGATAAAATTATATTCATCTTCCGTCAAAATCCCCCGTTCGACCGTCGCTTCACGAAGCCCTGTACCGTTTTCATAGGCATATTTGGCGATTTCGGCCGCCTTTTCGTAGCCGAGGCGCGGGGACAATGCCGTCACCAGCATCAGGCTGTCCTCAAGATAACGCGCGATCACCGCCTCGTTTGGCCGTATGCCGATGGCGCAATTGCCGTTGAACGAATGGATAGCGTCCGCAAGCAGCCGAATGCTCTGAATCACCGAATACGCGATGACGGGCATATAGACGTTGAGTTCAAAATTGCCCTGCGACGCGCCGATGCCGACTGTCACGTCATTTCCCATCACGCGTGCACAGACCATCGCGAGCGCCTCGCACTGCGTCGGATTGACCTTGCCGGGCATGATCGAACTGCCGGGCTCATTGGCGGGGATGATGAGTTCGCCGATGCCGCACCGGGGACCCGAGGCCAGCCATCGCACATCGTTTGCGATCTTCATCAAATCGCAGGCGAGCGTCCTGAGCGCGCCCGAGAGTCCGCTCGCTGCATCCTTTGCAGAGAGCGCGTGAAATTTGTTTGGCGCGGATTTGAATTCGAAGCCCGTATATTCCGAGATGCTGTATGCGGCCATCGAGCCAAAATCGTGGTGCGTATTGAGTCCGGTACCGACAGCCGTGCCGCCAAGGGCAAGCAGACGAACAGGCTCGAGCGCCTGCTCCACCATCTTGTAGCAGACGTCCAACATTTCATACCAGGCTGAGATCTCCTGGCCGAGCGTCAGCGGCGTCGCATCCATGAGGTGGGTGCGGCCGGTCTTTACGATGTCCGCATATTTTTCGGAAAGTTTTTCGAAGGTCGCACGCAGGGCATTGACCGCCGGGAGCAGATCGCTCTCGGCCATGGCGACAAAGGCGATGTGCATAGCGGTCGGAAAGGTATCGTTGGAGCTCTGCCCTCTGTTGACTTCGTCATTGGGGTGGAGGCCGGTCAGGTGCGCAATGACCTCGTTGATATTCATATTGGTCTGCGTGCCGGAGCCTGTCTGCCACACGGAAAGCGGGAATTCCTCCATGAATTTGCCGGCATAAATATCATCGCACACCTTCGTGATCGCATCCGCCTTCGTTTCCTCGAGCATACCGAGACGGAAATTGGCCCGTGCCGCTGCCCGTTTCAAGGCAGCGAACGCCTTGATGATCTCGTGCGGCATTAGCTCTTCACCGATCTTGAAATTGTCAAGACTGCGCTGGGTCTGCGCGCCCCAGGATTTTTCGGCGGGGACTTTCACCTCGCCCATCGTATCTTTTTCGATTCGAAACTCCATATGCCTCCCTATGCTTCCCATGCGGCGGCAACGGCTGCCGCGATAGCGTCCGCAACGCCCGGACGGAAGGCCGGCGGAAGCACATAATCTTCCGACAATTCTTCATCGCTCACAAGGCCCGCCAGAGCATAGGCCGCCGCGACCTTCATATTTTCCGTAATATCCTGCGCCTCCGCATCGAGCGCCCCCCGGAAGATGCCCGGGAAGACGAGGACATTGTTGATCTGGTTTGGAAAATCGGAACGTCCGGTGCCGACAATGCGTGCTCCCGACGCCTTCGCGATCTCCGGCAGTATCTCAGGCTCGGGATTTGACATGGCGAAGATCACGGGATCCGCATTCATCGTGCGTACCATCTCACCATTGAGCGCCCCGGGCCGGGAAACGCCAATGAAGAGATCGCGTCCGCTCACGGCTTCGATGAGCGTGCCCGTGAGATTGTCCTTGTTCGTGATCTCAAGCAATTCCATTTTGTCCTCGCCGAATTCCGAAAAGCGGTCCATGCTGATGATACCGCGGCTGTCGCAAACGACGATGTCACGCACCCCGACATTCAGCAGCATCTTTGCGACCGCAGTCCCGGCGGCGCCGGCGCCGCTGATGACTGCCTTCACATCCGCGAGCGGGCGGTCCAAAAACCGATAGGCGTTGATGACCGCCGCGCTGACGACCACGGCCGTACCATGCTGATCGTCATGGAATACGGGAATATCCAGAATTTCTTTCAATCTGCGTTCGATTTCAAAACAGCGCGGCGCGGAGATGTCTTCGAGATTGATGCCGCCGAACACCGGCGCGATCCGCCGCACGGTCTCCACGATCTCATCCGTATCCTGCGTATCGAGGCAAATCGGAAAGGCGTCCACGCCCCCGAATTCCTTGAACAGCACCGCCTTGCCTTCCATCACCGGAAGGGAAGCGAGCCCGCCGATATTGCCCAGCCCGAGTACGGCCGAGCCGTCGCTGACCACCGCTACGGTATTGGCTTTGATCGAATATTTGCGCGCATTCGCCGGATCCTGCGCGATCATCAGGCA
>JAISJT010000106.1 GCA_031261395.1 Eubacteriales Family XIII. Incertae Sedis bacterium | reverse complement strand
GTGCAGTTGCATTTGGATATTTTGGATACCTTTAAGGAATTGAACGACGGCGAACCTATGGCGGAAACCGCGCTAACAGTGAAAACCGTCGCCAAAGGCACGGTGTTTGCGGGTTCAGACAAAATGGCGGTTGCCGCCTTTGCCCACGGCGGAGGTATCGACGCGCTGAACGACCAAATTTTTACGCAGTTTTCCGAGTATGTTCAAAAGCTGGAGTGTCTGGAATATCTGCGCGTCATGACCGATGTCTTGAAAGACGCCGCCGTGTTTGGCGGCAATCCTGAGGAGGTCGTCGAGTACCTGATTCAGGGCATTGCGAACAGTTACACCTTGATATACCAAGGCATGGCGGGTAAAATGGCGAGCGAGGGAACGATGAAAGAAAGCACGGCGAAGGTCGCGAAGGAAACGGCAAAATCAGTGATGGCCATCCCCGCGCTCTCGCGCCTGGCGCCGGAGGAACTCGCGCTGTATCCCGAATCCGTCCAAGCGCTGGTGGGACGCTTCAAGCCCCTGGTGCAGTTGCTGGCGCAAAAAATCGCGCCTCCACAGACAGAGTAGATTTGAGTGTTGCACAATAGGATTCAAGGAAACAAATGTTCTGGGCATAGTTGCGAAAGGATTCACGAATCAAAGATTTCGGAATTCTTTGTACAACGAACAGAATAAAAAAAGTGATATTCAACTATTATTCATAAGCGAATGTTTTAGGAATTGTTGCGTAAACAAGCAGGGCTGATTATTTGCTATGGACGCAACAGTTACTAAAACATGAGCAGATTTTAGGAATAGTTGAATATTGGTAGAATAGAGTAATGCATCAATGAAACAAACGAATATAAAAAAGTAATATTCAACTATTATTCACAAGCGAATGTTTTAGGAATTGTTGCGAACATAAGCAGGGCATATCAATCATTGTGAACGCAACAGTTACTAAAACATGAGCAGATTTTAGGAATAGTTGAATATTGGTAGAATAGAGTAAAGCATCAATGAAACGAACGAACATAAAAAAGTAATATTCAACTATTCCTAAAATCTATGTTTTGGGAATTCTTGCGTTATTGTTTATCACATAACATATGGAAACCGCAAATCTCACGTATTCTCTACTAAATATCATGAATATACGTTGGTATTTCAACGATTATTCACACGACGCTCAAAATCGCGTTTTAAGCGTTTTTTAATCCTTTCAGGATGACTGATACCTGAAAAACCGGTGTTAAATCTATGGATCCCGGGTCGGCGCCCGGGATGACAGACTGGTCAACGCCCGGGATGACAAATAGTTCGGCGCCCGGTATGACAACTCGGGGCGCTCAACTCTTGACCACAGGCACCAGGATGATATGTCCGGCATAGATCGTGTTGCCTTTGATCTCATTCAGAGCGGCGATCTCTCTCACATATGCGCGCACGTCGCTGCCGTCCTCCGCATAGTTTGCCGCAATGCTCCATAGCGTATCTCCGGCATGCACCGTGACCGGCAGATTGACGATCTCATCGGCGGCCGTCGCTTTGCCGCCAAATGCGTCTACGCCCATGATCCCTGCGAGTCCCATCACTCCGCAGACCGCTATCACAGTGACCGCAGTCCGCAGTCTTCTGACCGCCATGGCGCTACGTGCCTGTGCCAGCCTGCGCCTGCGTGATTTGATTCTTTTCTTTGCATCCATGACCACTACCGCCCTTTCCGCTTGCATCTATCGTGAAACGTTTGTTCTTGTCTATGATTGAATATTACACGAACCGATGTTCTCGTGTCAAGCGAAATATCGAACATTTGTTTATTGTAACGGTATTGTAATACAACTACCGGACGGCATTCAGATGGTGGACTACTGCGCAAACATTTTGTACAATAACAGGAGAGGTTAATTTGGATACGATTATATTATTTAGCAAAGCCGAAAAAATCGAAGAGCTCAGTTTGCAATCGAGAACGGGCAAACGCCCTCTCGACGAATTCATTCGTGAGCGTGATTTTTTGATGCAAACACGATATGTCCTTGACCGGGACGGCATATCTTCGGATGAGGAGTTTTCGCGCCTGACAAACTTGTGCGAGAGCGGTGTGATCACCCCCTATGAATTCGATACGCTGACAAAGCAGCTCAGCGCGCTTGACGAGGACGATGCCATTGAACCTGACATGCCTCCTCGTCAGACTGCTGCTACTGATACCGCAGGATATGACGCCGGGCCGGATCGTCATATTCACACGGAGCAAAGCAAACCCTCGCGCCTCACCAAGGGGCTTACGGCGGCCATCGTGGTGATTGTTGTCGTATTTGCTGCAGTAACGTTCGTTGTCCCCTTTGCGAAAGATAAATTGGTGAACGCTGAGGAAACCAGCGCTATATCGGATGGGGCGCCCAAAGATATCCGTGAAGAAATACTCTCTGCCTTGAATCTTGATGACGAGATGGATACCATTAACGGGAGCGAAAATCCCGGCGGCGGTGAAGGCGCGGCGCTGCCTATAACGGCGGATGTGCTTTTGTCTGATTATAGTTCGAATCCCGTGTCGGCAGACGGCAAATATTTGGGCAAGACTCTTTCGGTGACAGGAGTGATTGAAAGCATTGATAAAGGCCGGTCCGGCGATATACAGATCATGCTGACTCCGGACTCGGGAGGCAGCGCTATGGCGATTCGGTGCTACTTCACGGATGATGCGGAGATTCAGAAACTGGCCAGTGTGAACACCGGAAATTCAATCACAATAACCGGGAATTGCACCGGCTCCGGCACCCTCGAAGTAGTATTGCAAAAATGCAGTGTGAGGTAGCCGAGCGCCCCAAATGACAAATCATTGGGGTTAGACTGACGGCGTCGAAGAAGCGGGTGTTGTCATTATAAAAAATGAGCCCGATGTCGTATCAGACTCATTGCTCGCTGCTTGTCGCTTTACTCGTCAGTATCTAAAGCGCTTCGATCTCCTCTATGGACAGACCCGTGATTTCCGCAATATCGGAAACTGGATAGCCTTTCGCTTTCATTCTGCGAACGGATGCTTTTTGCCGCTCCTCGGCTTCGATCCGCTCATCTTCTCTGGCGGCTTTTATCTGCTCGTCTATCACAAATTGTGTCATCAGCATGGAATAGGTCTCCTCTCTGCGTTCTTTCAGATACTTTACCATGACGCCCTCTGCAATGCTATCCCTTACCGCAAGGGCGATGGCGGTACCGATCACGTTCGACTCGGACAGATAGTGCTTTACCTTATGTATCAGCGATGCATAGTCGTGCAGTTCTATCGACTTCGCAAGCAACTCGGTGTGCGCATCGTAATTGATGTTGTAAACCTTCACCGTGAGTTCAATGCTCGTGAGCGTCGTCACCTGCTCGAATGCATCGGAAAGTCTGTACTCTATCTCATTTTTCTGCCCCGCTTCTCCGTTGTAAAACACGATGAATTCCGGCTTGGGGAGGCGCACCAATGTCTTTGAAAAGATGAGAGCCTTCCCGTCTCTTTTCGTATAATCCTCATAGTATCTTGACAGATACTCCAGCATCCTGACCGGCATATTGGGATTCGGCGTGGTCTGGTCCTCGAAAAAGACGACCAACTTGCCGTCGATCACAAATGACAGGTCATTGTACAGATCATTGTACAACACACTTCCCATATTGTAGATCTGCATCTCGGTGGAATCATCGTACTCATTGCCGGTAAGCGCCTCGTATACCCGCAATGCACGGTTGTCCCTGCCGAGGTAGTCTGTGAACAGATTGTTTTGATACTCTCTGTCGCCGGTCCTGACTACACGGATGTCCCGCTGCCCGATATTGTCTTCAAACATTGCCCTGTTCCTTTCATAATACAACTGCCGCAATGGCTTTTCAAGATGGTTATTTGTATCTTGTATGTCATATTATCCCTTATGGAAATGTTTGTCAAGTAGTAGCGTGCAATATTCTGAACACAGCGGGACGTTATTGTGGCTTGGATGAGGTTCGGGCGTGCAGGCGCTCTATGTAGGCGAAGATGCTCTTTCTTTTGATCAGGATGGTGATGAGGAGAGCTGCGATGACGACGAAAACTATGGAGACGCCGGTGTAGTTGCCGGCTTCGAGAAATCCGCTGAAGAGAATGGTGGCCAGCATGGCCGGTGCGCGGGCGATGACTGTCATCAGTGTGTAGGGGAAGGCGCGCAGGCGCGTCAGGCCGGCGGCGTAGGTGAAGATATCTTTTGGGAGACCGGGGATGAGGAAGACGAGGATGACTATGGTATATCCCCTGCCCGAATCCATCAGCTCGACAAATTTGTTCAGGTTTTTTTCCTTGACGAAGAGTGAGACAAATTCGCGGCCGAAATGACGTGCCAGATGGAAGGCCACGAAGGTGCCGACTGCGGTACCGATCAGCGACAGGATGAATCCGGCCGCGATGCCAAAGACAAATCCGCCGATGAACTGGATGATCTGTGCGGGCAAAAATCCCATGATGACCTGCAGAAATTGGATCACGAGATAGATGGCAAGTCCCTGACGTTCGTGTACGGACATAAAGGCTTTGAAGGCTTCACGGTCGGTCAGTATATGGCCGAAGTCGGGGACAGCCAGAAAGAGATAGACGGGGATGCCGACGATGACGGCCAGGAAGATGGCGATCTTTAGCCATTTGACGATGTTTTTGCCGTTTGAATCGTTCATACTATAAGTATATCAGACCTTTGTCTAAAAGGCGCTGCGCTGCGCCGAGGACGCCGATCTTTGCGTGGGCATAGGTCAGTCCGCCCTGAAAATAGGCGATATAGGGCGGCCTGAGCGGGCCGTCCGCAGAAAGTTCGATCGAAGAGCCGCTCACGAAGGCGCCGGACGCCATGATGACTTTGTCGGTGTATCCCGGCATATCCCAGGGCTCGGGACGGACATAGGAATCGACCGGCGAGACGGCCTGAACCCCTTCGCAGAAGGCAGCAAGCGCTTCGGGGCTGCCAAGTCGGACGGCCTCGACGATATCGCTGCGGTCGTCATCTACCCCGGGGAAGACCGAAAAACCCAATCGTTCAAAGACGGCGGCGCACAAAATGGCGCCTTTGAGGGCGTTGGTCACGGTCTGCGGCGCCAGAAACAGCCCCTGCAGGATGGCGCGGGTCTGGCCGAAGGTGAGGCCGCACTCCCCGGCGATACCGGGACAGGTCAAGCGGCAGGCGGCGCGCTCTACGAGATCCGCTCGTCCGGCCACGTAGCCGCCGGAGAGCGCGAGGCCGCCGCCGGGGTTTTTGATCAGCGAGCCGGCGCAAAGGTCAAGCCCTATAGACGGATCCGCCGGCTCGGCCGCCTCCAAAAACTCGCCATAGCAATTGTCGGCAAACAATACCACGTCGGGCCGCCGGGAACGCACAAACGCAGCCCACTCGCGAATATGGGCGAGCGTGATTGCGGGCCTTTCGCCGTAGCCGGTCGCCCGCTGTACAGCCGCCATTTTGACGGACGGATCCTTTAGCGCAAGACCTACGGCTTCGAAATCAAAAAATCCGTCTGCGGTGAGATCAACCTCGGCATAGCCGATGCCGAAGTCGCGGAGAGTGCCGGTGTCGGCAGTATTCTTATTATTGTCAGATGAAGAAGATGAAGGCAGGCCTATGACGGACCGGATGGTGTCGTAGGGCGCGCCGGAGCAGTACAGGAGCTTGTCTCCGGGGCGGAGGACGGCGTAGAGGGCGAGCGCGATGGCGTGGGTGCCGCTCACGATCTGGGTGCGGACGAGGGCCGATTCGGCGCCGAAGACCTGCGCGAAGACTTTTTCGGTCACGTCACGGCCTGTGTCGCCGTAGCCGTAGCCGGTCGCGGAGGCAAAATGCGCCTCGGAAAGGCGGTGTGCGCGGAAGGCTTCGAGGACCTTGGCGGTATTGGCCTCGCAGAGGGCGTCCAAGGCGGCAAACCTATGGCTGACCGCAGCCTCGGCCTCGCCTGCCAGCGATACGAGGCGCGGGTCGGTGTTGATGCCGACGCCCGTACTCACTGTTCGCCCCTCGGATTGTCCCATTCCAAATCCTTGATTAGTTCGCGTTTTGCGCCTTTGCGGTGGGCGGCGTAGAGCTGGGTCGTCGTGATATTGTCGTGATTGAGCAAGTCCTGCACGTCGTAAATCGAGTTTCCGCTCTCGATGAGGCTCGTTGCCGTGGTCGCGCGGAGTTTGTGGGGGCTGTATCCGGCGGCCTTGCCTGTACCAAGCGCGATGCCCGTGTATTTTTTGACGATTTCGCGGATCTGGCGCTCGGTCATGCGGCCTCCTCTGAGCGACAGGAAGAGCGCGTCAGCGTCCGGGCCGCCCGCCAGATCTACTGAAGGCAACCCCCTTTCATCGTCCAAATAGGCTTTCAGAGCCGTCAGAACGGTCTTTGAAAGCGGCATCATCGCTTCCTTGCCGCGCTTGCGGTAGATCTTGAACTCTCCGCGCCCGAAATTGAACGAGGAGATATTGAGTTCGCGCAGCTCGGAAAGTCTGAGTCCGTAGGTCACGAAGAGCAGCAGCATCGCGCGGTCGCGCAGTTTGGTCTTTTGCCAGTATTGGAGTTCCTTTTTCGAAAGGCCTTCTCCGGTCGCCGCCGCATCGAGCATTTTCATCACTTCGCCGTCCTCGAGATGCTTGATCTCGCGGTCGCCGGCGCGCGGCAGACGGATCGGGTCGAGGCCGTCCGTGATGTTCTTGTCGGTCAGGCCGCTGCGGTAGAGGTATTTGAAGAGGACGGACAGCGAACTGCGCTTGCGCGCGAGGCTGCGGTTGTCGTTTTGATAGATGTAGACGGCGTCGTCCTTCTTCACCTTGTATTTGCGCAGATAATCAAGATAGAGGTTGATATCGGCGGATTCTATGCGGGCAAAGTCGCCCTGCTTGATGCCCGAAGGCGCCTCGGCCTCGGTCAAATCGGTTTCCTCGATCAGATAATGCAGAAAAAACCGAATGTCTGACAGATAGGCAAGTCTCGACATCGGGAGCAGGCTGCCCTTGAGATACATGAAATATCCGCGCAGGAACGAAGGCATTTCGGCTTCGATCCCCGCGCATTTTTCTTCGGTCAGAGCTTCTTTGAGGACGATATTGTCCGGTCGGTCGCTCTTGTTGTGGACGTGTATCTCGCGGGCAGCCATTTCGCTAATCACCTATCCGCTTATCCGCTGTCAATCCGTGTCGGCGGCGTCTGCTGCCTTGTAGGCGTCATCGTCTGCCGATGCTGCAGATTCCGCGGCAGCGGCTGCGGCGGCATCAGCTTCCTCGTGGCCGGTCGTCACGACCATTTTGTCGGGACTCGGCGGTACCTGGAACCAGGTCTTGCCGGGCTTGAGCGGAACGAAATCGCCGGATGCGTCGATGAACTGCGGCGGATGACTGCCGTCTGTCGTCCAGGTGCAGTCGATTCGTTTGCCGTCGCGGAATACGACTGCCTGACCGCTGCCCGTGAATTCAATATTCCACGTTTGACCCTTGCCCGGGACCTCCGGCGCCGCCCGGTACGGGATGACCAGAAGTACGACATTGTCAGCCGCCATTTGCGGCTCGCCTTCGGCGGCGTCAACCTGAGGCTTGCCCTGGATCGAGCGCAGGTATTTGCCTGACACGCTGTCGTAGTCCCAGGTCACATCAAAGATGCCTCCGCTGTATGGTATGAAGATGCTGACCGCATCGTTGGCCTCGCCAAAACCGCTCATATCATAATCCCCAAACATCAGGGCGTTCGGATATTGATCGCCGGCCGAGTAGCCCATTTCGATTGCCGCCTCATATGCCTTTCCCAAATCCAAAAACAAATCATGCGGCGCCGAACGATAATTGACACGATGGTAGAGCGACGGTGCGCTGCTGTGGTTCATCTCGTTGATCCACGTCGTGCCCAATCTGGCCCAGACAAGACTGTTGGTACCGCTAAAAAAGAACAATGCATCGTATTCCGGCACGATCGACATATCGGAATCTCTGGCGCTGCGCACAGGGCCGACCTCATCGGGAATGTCGCTCTGGAACAGGCAGTTGAATCTCGTGATGCCGCCCTCCGTGACGGTTTCATAGACAACGTCCGCTCTGGTGATGCCGAGCTGCGGCTTCGCCTCCGGAGTGTTTTCGATTTTCACCGAAAGCGTACGGAAATGTATCGCCATATACTCGTCGGCCGGAGGCGCCTCTAGACCTGTCAGCGGGTATACCACCGGTTCCGGCTCAGGCTCGGGTTCCGGCTCCGGCTCTACCACCGGCGCGGGCGGTTCCTCCGGCGGGATCACATCCGGTGCGGGCGCGCAGCCGCCGGAGGCGATCGCGGCCACCAGCGCCAAAGCGATCGCCACGCAGATGAAGCGCCGTTTACTTTGCTTGGATTTCCGTTCTCTTCTCTTCATTTGTCCATTTCTCTCCTATTCTACAACTATAACTTCCGCTTGTTCATAGCGTTTGAACCATGTTTCCTGCCGTTTCGCGTAGCGCCGGCTGTTCTGTTTGATCAGCCGTACCGCTTCATTATAATCTATATCGCCGTCAAAAAACTTTACGATTTCTTTATATCCGATTCCCTGCATCGCCGTGCCTCCGGGCGGAACCCCTGCCGCCAGCAGGCCTCTGACCTCGCCCTCAAGACCGCCCGCCAAAAAATCATCCACTCTCCGCTCGATACGTTCGTAGAGCTTAGGCCTCTCCATCGTCAGCCGGAGAACGCGCGTTTCGAAATCCACCGCACCCGCGAAAGACTCATCAAACTCGCGTACCCCTTGATTTTCCAACGTTCCCGACACACGCTCAATAGCGCGTATCACCTTTTTGACATTGTTTGGATGGATGCGAAGCGCCGCATCCGGATCAAGCTCTTCTAATTTTTTGTATAATAAGAGTGCACCGCCGTCCTCTGCCTCTCTGACAAGGCTTTCACGCAGCGCAGGATCGCCGGCGCCTCCTGAAAAATCGAGGCCGTACAGCAAAGAATGAACGTATAGTCCGCTGCCGCCGCAGACAATGGGGGTATTTCCGCGTTCAAATATGTCTTCGATGACTTCTATCGCCTCATCCCGGTAAGCGGCGGCTGAGTATTCTTCCCAAGGATCAATAATATCGATCATATGATGCGGCACGGTTTCGCGTTCAATCTTTGTAGGTTTCGCTGTACCCTTGTCCAGGCCCCGGTAGACCTGCATACTATCCGCCGAAACGATTTCACCGTCGGTTTTGCGCGCCAAATCGACGGCAAAGGCAGATTTGCCTACAGCCGTTGGGCCGACGACGAAAATGACCTCGCGGCGGCTCAACCCGGCGCCCCCGCACGCTTGAACAAGCGTTCGATATCGGATTTCGAAAGTTTTAGGAAGACAGGTCTGCCGTGCGGGCAGGTATAGGGGTTGTCGCAAGAAGACAAATCCTCCAAAAGCGCAATGGTTTCCCCATCGTTCAGCAAATCACCCGCCTTGACGGACGCTTTGCAGGCACGCATGATCAAGCGCTCAGTGCGCACGGAATGGACTGCCCCATCTTCATCTTTGGAAATATCGCCGTCAGCCGCCGCGGCCAGCAATTCAGCAAGAAAGGCCTCGGCTTCGGCAAACCGCAAGAAGGCCGGAAAGGCTGTAGCGCGCCAAACCCCCTCACCAAACTCTTCAAGTTCAAAACCAAGACGGGAAAAGACCTCAGGCCGGTTCCTCAGTGCCGAAACCGCGCCCGGCGGCGGGTCAAAGATGTACGGCGCCGCCAATTCCTGCGAAAAGCTGTCGCCCTGCTTTGATTTCTGCAAAAAACGTTCAAAATTCACGCGTTCGTGCGCGGCATGCTGATCGATAAGATAGAGGTTGTCGCCATCAGCGGCAAGCAAATAGGCAGCAAACAGAGAGGCAAGTACCCTCAGAGACGGGATATTCAGTTTGAATTGATCAGTCGTTTTGGTTGTCCGAAATTGATTATCGTCAACCAGAGTGACCTCACTGCGATTTTCTGAAGAAATTTCCAATTGCGCAACGTTGGTGTCCAATAATGTATTTATGTCAACCTCTGCGATATGTTCTTCAGCGCCTCCGTAGGTGGAAACGAGCAATTCCGACACGATTTCCGGTACTGCAGTCGGCGGTTTTTCGGGTATATCATAGGCGAAATAGCGCTTTGCTCCGGCGTCTGTGCCAGGGAAGCGAAGTTTTGGGATCGACTGTTCGGAGGTGAGGACATCACGGATCGCGTCATATACAAAACGCTGTATCTCAGGTCCGTCCGCCAGCGCGACCTCTTCTTTCGCCGGATGAACATTTACATCCACATCGCCGGGCGCGACCTCCAAAAAGAGAAAGACGACGGGGAAACGCCCCGCTTCCGCAAACTCCCTGTATGCCTCCGAAACCGCCGTTTCTATGACCTGATTGCGTACCGGTCTGCCGTTGACGAAAAACACCTGCCCTTTGCGCGTCTTCCTCAGCCCCAGCGGATTCGAAATATAGCCCGAGACGGAAAAGGTATTGTCATCCCGGGCTTGACCCGGGATCCAGACCAGATTCTGCGCCACAGCGCTTCCGTATACCGTCTGTATAGCCGCAAGCCGGTCGCCGGCGCCGCGCGTAGCAAACACCAGCGCCCCGTCCGCAAGATAGCGAAAAGATATATCCGCATGGTATACGGCGACGCGGGAGAGATAGTCTGTGATTTTCGTGGTCTCCGCACGGGCCGAGCGAAGATGTTTCTTTCGCGCAGGTAAATTTTCGAACAATTGTTCTATTATTATATCTGTGCCCTGATCCGTGCCGAATGGTTCGGTTTTCAGCGTTTCCCCCGGCGAGGTCACAGCACGCGCGCCTGTTTCCGTCCCGGCTGTCCGCGTAGATAGCGTGACGTGCGATACGGCGGCGACCGAAGCAAGCGCCTCGCCCCGAAAGCCCAGGGTCGCAGCGCGGTACAGATCTTCCGCAGTGCTGATCTTGCTGGTCGCATGAGGCGTGAAGGCCAGAGCGATCTCATCAGCCGCGATACCTGAGCCGTCGTCCGTCACGCGAATGCGCTCCATACCGCCGCCCAAAATTTCCACAGTGATGCGCTCTGCGCCTGCATCTATCGCATTTTCAACGAGTTCTTTCACGACAGACAAGGGGGCGGTGACGACTTCGCCTGCCGCGATCAGATCGTATACCTCGCGCGGGAGCAGTTTGATCATCGTTCTGCGATCTCCTTTAGTTTTTCTATCAGGGCGATAGCCGCCGACGGCGTCAGTTCAAATATATTGATATCTTTGATTTCCGCAGCCAAGAGGCGTCCGGCATTCGTCCCCTCATCTAAGGAGTCGTTATATGTATCGATCGCCGCCTTCCCGGCGCTTCGCGGCTCCAAAAATGATATCTGTCGCTGGACCGAAGCCGGGTCGGCAATATGGATCTCCTTCGCCTCCGATTCGAGGGCGTCGAGTTTGCTCTGCGCATCCGATAGGATGACCTGCGGCAGCCCGGCCATCTTGGCGACATGGATACCGTAACTACGGCTGCTCGCCCCCGCAGCGACGCGATGCAGGTAGACGACGCCTGTGCCCGTATCATCGATTTGAGTCGATAGATTGACAAGCCCCTTGAGATGCCCCTCAAGGGCTGTGAGTTCATGATAATGCGTGGCAAACATACAGCGCGCGCGCCGTCCTTCCGAGCACAGATAGTCAAGCACCGCCCAGGCGATCGCGAGCCCGTCGTAGGTACTCGTGCCGCGGCCTATCTCGTCCAGGATGATGAGGCTTCTCTCCGTATATTCGGCAATGATATCCGAAAGTTCGTTCATTTCGACCAGAAATGTACTCTGTTCGCGTGCGATATTGTCCGACGCGCCTATACGCGTGAAGATGCGGTCGCAAATGCCGATTTCAGCCCGATCCGCCGGCACGAAAGAACCCATCTGCGCCATCAGCACGATCAGCGCCGTTTGGCGCATAAAGGTCGATTTTCCGGCCATATTTGGCCCCGTGATGAGCAGCATGCTCTCGTTTTCCGTATCGAGCTCAGCGTCATTGGGGACGAAGGAACCCCCGCCCGCAAAAATAGTCCTCTCGATCACAGGATGGCGTCCGCGTGAAATGAGGATACGCCCCCCTTCCGTGATCTCTGGCCGCACATAGCGGTGTTCCTGTGCGATCCTCGCAAGCGAGCAGAGGCAATCGATACGTGCGATCGCTGCGGCTGTCCTTCGTATATCGTTCAGTCTGCCCGTCACCTCGGTGGTGAGCGCCGCGAGTATCTCCCCTTCGAGCGCATTGATCTTTTCCTCGGCCGACAAAACCGCATATTCCATGCGCTTCAGTTCCGGCGTCACATAGCGCTCGGCGTTCACCAGCGTTTGTTTGCGCGTATAATCTTCGGGCACGGCGCCAAGATTTGCATTTGTGATCTCAATATAATATCCCTGTACGCGGTTGTACCTGACTTTCAGATTCTTGATCCCGGTCCGCTCCCGCTCTATGCCCTCGAGCTCGGCGATATAGGCCCGCCCGTCCCGAATGCCGTATTTGAGCGCATCGAGGTCGGCGCTGAAGCCATCACGGATCATATGCCCCTCCTGCGTAGAAACCGGCTGCTCGTCCAGCAAAGCCGCCGTGAGCCGCGCGCACAGATCAGCAAAATCACCCAATTCAGAAGCAATCTCAGACAATAATAAAACATTTGCTGCCCCAAGCGCATCGTTTAATTCAGGCGTACGTTCGAGGCTCATGCGTAGAGCCTGCATATCCCGTCCGTTCGCTGCACCCGATGCCGCCCTCGCGGCGATTCGTTCTATATCACAGATGACTTTCAGGGTTTCAGTCAAATCGGTTCGTACAAAGACAGCGTCAAGCAGGTATTCGACTGCATTTAGACGAGCGTCGATCGCGGTTTTGTCCGTCAGCGGCTCTTTGACCCAGTTTTTCATCATTCTTGCGCCCATTGCCGTGCGCGTACGATCTATCGCCCAAAGCAGCGAGCCCTTCACCGTTCGCTCGTGCATGGTCTCCGTGAGCTCCAGATTGCGGATCGCATCCCTGTCCAGATGCATACGTCCGCTTGAAATAGTTACTTTTTCCGGCAAAGCCTCTTCTATGACCGGCGCCTTTAACGCTTTCAAATATGCGGCAAGCCCTGTCAGCGCCGCATCTTCGGGCGTGAAAGCGTTTCCATCATTTCTGTCCGGCTGATATTCTTCATAGGGGCGCACCGTCACATAGGCCTGCGTTTCACGCTCAAATTTCGTCCTCAAAGCATCCGACAGCGGATTGTCCGCACCGGAAGCGAGTCCTCCGACAATGATTTCACTCGGCTCAATCCTGGCCAGTGCGCCGAAAAGCATGCGCTCCGAGGCCGCCAAACTGTCCGCGGCGACATGGACGGCACGGGTTTCACCGGTCGAAATGTCCGTATAGGCCAAACCATAGGCGTCTCCCGTCACAAAGACCGACGCCAGATAATTGCTGCGACCGGCTTCGAGCATGAGTTCGCTTGTCATCGTTCCGGGCGTCACAACGCGGGTCACCTCGCGCCTTACTATGCCCTTAGCGGCCGCCGGATCTTCCGTTTGATCACAGATAGCCACCTTGCGCCCTGCTGCGAGCAAGCGCGCCAGATAGGTCTCGGCGGCGTGGTACGGTACTCCGCACAGAGGCGCCGGCTCATTGTCCGTTCCGAGGTTTTTCTTTGTTAAGGTGATTTCGAGGATGGACGAAGCCTCCACCGCATCCTCAAAAAACATCTCATAGAAATCCCCGACGCGGTAAAACAGTATCGCATCAGGGTATTCCGCCTTGATCTCAAGGTACTGCGCGAGCATAGGCGTCATCTTAGCCAAAGCAAAAACTCCTTGTTCCCCTTTGCGCCCAGTACCGGACTGTCCATGACAGCCACAGCATCTAAGCCAAGGTTTTTCGCGTAATTCTTCACATTTTCAACGACTTCTGCATGTACGGCGGGGTCGCGCACTATGCCGCCCTTCCCTACCTGCGCCCGCCCGGCCTCAAACTGAGGCTTCACCAAACACACGATCCCGGGGCCGCCCTCTGTCATCCCGGGCGCATCCATTGTCATCCCGGGGCCGCCATCTGTCATCCCGGGCGCCGACCCGGGATCCACGCCCATCACCCGCACCGCCACAGGCAACACCAGCGCCAACGAAATGAACGCCACATCGATCACAACGAAATCCACCTTCTCGGGAAAAGCCTCCGTATCCAAAAACCGTATATTCGTCCGCTCCATATTCACCACGCGTGCATCGTTCCTGAGCGTGAAATCAAGCTGCCCGTATCCCACATCTACAGCATAGACCTTCGCCGCGCCCTCCTTGAGGAGTACGTCCGTGAAGCCCCCGGTCGAAGCGCCGATATCCATACATACAAGTCCGGCCGGATCGATCCCCCATGCATCGATCGCCGCTTTGAGCTTCAGCCCGCCGCGCCCCACATAAGGAACGGGATCCTCAGCGACTTCGATGACCGCCTCAGGTGCGTACCGGGTGCCCGGCTTCCACTCTCGCATCCCGTCCACCGACACAGAGCCGGCCATCAGCAAGGCCTGAGCCTTTTCCCTCGATCTGGCCAAGCCGCGCTCAACCATCAATACATCCACCCGCTCCTTCAACGTCAATAGACCCTTCGCGCCAAAGCGCGCGCCAGATCCGACAGTTGATCCTTGTATCCTCCGCCGATCGACGTCTTTTCCACGGAAGCGGCCGCGCGCGCCGTCAGTTCGGCAAGCCGCTCCCGCGACGCATCCAGACCATGTACCGAAGGATAGGTCGATTTGTGCGCCTCTTCGTCCTTTCCTGCGGTCTTGCCGAGCATTTCTGTTTCACCTGTCACGTCGAGGATGTCGTCCATCACCTGAAATGCCAATCCAAGATTTTCGCCGTAATCCGAAAGATTGCGTACATCCTGCTCACCCGCGCCGCCCAGATAAGCGCCGGCGCAGATGGCCGCGCGAATCAGCGCCGCCGTCTTGTTGATATGGATATAGTCGAGCAATTCAGCAGAGATGACGAGTCCTTCGGATTCGAGATCCGCTGCCTGTCCGGACACCATTCCCCTGCAGCCGCATCCCTTGGCGATTTCCGCGCCCGCGCGGATATGCCGCCGGAGCTTCTCCGGATCGTCGAGATGGATCAAATACTGTTTGTGAATCAGTTCAAAGGCGGCCGAAAGAAGTCCGTCGCCGGCAAGGACCGCCATGCCTTCCCCAAATACCTTGTGATTCGTCGGCTCACCGCGCCGTAGATCATCGTCGTCCATCGCCGGCAGATCGTCGTGAATCAGCGAATAGGAATGAATGAACTCGATAGCGCAAGCGTAGGGAATCGCCGCCTTGACATCTCCGCCCACGCTTTCGCACGTCAAGAGCAGCAAGATGGGACGTATGCGTTTGCCTTTCGCATTCAGCGTATACCTCATCGCATCCAACAGCGTCCTCGATTTGCTGTCGATTTCGGGGAGCAAACCCTGCAAATTGGAATCGACAAGTTCAAGGTAACGGTAAAGCTCCTGAAAAGAATCTTTCATCGCTCGCTCTCTCGTCCTTCCTCGATTACGAGGATGCGGCGGCTGGCATCATCGAGTATCGCTTTGCATGCCTTGTACCAGGCTACCCCTTCTTCATACAGCGCTATGGCCTCGTCAAGCGGCACGTCTCCGCCGGAAAGCTTTCCGGACAATTCTTCGAGTTTTGCCATCGCATCCTCAAATTTCACATTTTCCGGAATCAAATTATCGGTTTTCGCCATTGCTTGTGACCTCCTTCACCATTACAGAAACCCTTCCGTCGCGGAAAATTACTTTTGCCTCATCCCCTGTCTCAAGACCGCTCGCCGAGGAAACCGCTTTCCCATCTGTCTTTTCTACGATCGCATAGCCGCGGGAAAGAACGCCAAACGGTGACAATGCTTCCAAGCGTTCAGCCTGTCCTTCGGCGCGGTCAGATGCGCGCTCCATACGCACTAACAGTGTATGTCTCATCCCTGTTGATAGTGCATCCGCCCGAAGGGCCCGCTCATGCACACTCTGGCGGCCGATCGCATTTTCCATCTCCCCGTACGCCCGCTCCGCGCGGGCCCGGCGTTCGCCCAGCCCGCTTTTGAAAGCGGAGATCTCCGCTTCGGGGCTATACGCGCGGACACGCAGTTCATCCCTGCGCAAGGTGCGGCGCGCGCCGTCCCGCAGACCGAACAGCAAAGCGTCGATATCCTCCGTCAATTCAAAGGTATCCGGCACAGCCATCTGTGCAGCGGCCGTCGGAGTTTCCGCACGCAGATCCGCCACAAAATCAGCGATCGTGATATCCGATTCATGCCCAACGGCAGAAACCACAGGGGTTTTTGAGGTATAGATCGCGTCGGCCACAGCCTCTTCGTTGAACGCCCAAAGGTCTTCCTTGCTGCCGCCGCCGCGCCCCACGATGAGTACATCTATAGCGGGCAATTGTTCGCCCGCTTCGCGAATGCGCGAAGCGATCATCTCCGCAGCGCCCTCCCCCTGCACCAAAGTCGGAAATATCAGCACGTCCGCCACAGCATTGCGCTGAGTGATGATCTTCACCATGTCCTCGACCGCGGCTCCGGTATTGCTCGTCACGATCCCGACCCTCAAAGCAAAAGACGGAATAGGCCGTTTGCGGCCGGGATCGAAGTAGCCTTTCTGTTTGAGCTTCTCCTTCAGGGCTTCGTATTTGGCATCCAAATCGCCCTGTCCCTCCGAGGTGAGCCTCCGAATAGTCAAAGAATAGCTGCCGCCCTTCTCATACACGTTCACATAGCCCTCGGCCGTGATCTTCATCCCCTCAGCGATCCGCCCGGCGTCCATCGCCCTATAGACATTCCCCGGCAGGAAACAGTTCACACGCGACTGCGCATCCTTCAGAGAAAAGAACACATGACCCGATTGATGCAGTTTGAATCCCGATACCTCGCCGGTGACGACGATATCCGAAAGCGCGCCATCCGATGAAAGCAGACGCGCAATATACGCATTGAGCTGAGATACCGTGATCGCTTTTCTCGCCATCGCTATTCCTCCGTCTCTTCCCTGACAGGAATGCCCTGATCCCATTCAGCCTCGGTGACTTCCCCGTTCTGATGGGTCAAAATGCCGTGACCGTCAAACAGGCCCTGTGAAAATCCGCCTGTATACGACCATCCGCCCGCATCGGTATACTCGCCTTCGCCCTGCGCTACCCCATCCTGGAAATCACCGGTATATTTCGACCCGTCAGTATAGGTAAACTTGCCGTGCCCCGTCAGACGGCCTCTGTCCCAAGCGCCATTATAAGTCCACTCATCCGGCACTTTGAATTTGCCCTCGCCCAGGATTTCTCCGTTCACGAAATCGCCGGAAAAGACTCCGCCGCGCGCATCGGTGAAAACGCCGTCACCATCGGGTTTCCCATTTTTGAACCCCCCGCTGTACCGCCATCCCTTTGCCGAAGTGAAAACACCATCTCCGTCAAAATCGCCATTCTTGAAATTTCCTTCATACTTGTCGCCGTTTGAAAGAACGAGCGTCCCCTGACCCGTCATGATCCCGTCATAGAGGTTTCCCGTATAGCTGTCGCCAAATCCGTTTGGCTGATCCGTCACATCCACATCCGTATGTACAGTGAAGACGCCAAGGGCAAATACGGCGCACAAAACCATGACGGCCGCCGCCAGGGAGCCAAGGATCGCAGAGAGAACTTTTTGTCCGCTTACACGCATACTGTTTCCCTATTCCTTCGCCGGCTTCTTGCTCGCCTGATCTATTGCCTGCGCTATTGTATTGGCATAGATCTGTTTTGCGTCGTCGCTTTCCATATGCATACCGTCCGAAGCGAGCAAATCCGTATGATCCCGGATCGCGAGGTTCCAGTCCGCTATCGTTACATAGGGATACTGCGACGGCAGTCCGCGCAGAAATTCCGCTGTCGGTTCCATATAGTCCTTTCCGTACGGCGTCACAAAGATGACGCGTCGTCCCTGCGGAACGGCGTCCAAAAATACAATCGTTTCGTCCTGCGTGAAATTCTGCGTATTCGTAAACAAGGCTACAACGAAGTAGTTGGTGAGCTGACTCATATAATCCCATTCGTTGATCAAATCTACTCCTGCGCCTATATTCCGTGATACCTTTGCATCGACCAAAGCGGTTTGCAGCGTTTGATTGAGGATATCCGCAGCGCCGAGCGTCACGGAATCCCCCCACACATTGATCCACTGACCGTCGTTCGTCCATCCGCCGCCGGGTGGTTCGATAGGCTGAACCGGTCCGGCCGGATCGGGACGGTTGATCGCGGATTGCGCATTTTCAAGCGTATCAACCGCATCGTCGCCAAGATCCTCTGCCGCCGCCCATTCGGTCGGTGTCGGTGGAAGCTGTTCCGGCATTGCATGTATCGCAACCGGATCCAGCGCAAGTCCCGCAAGATAGGCGCCGTATCGATCCAAACCGGTGATCGTGATCAGCGTCTGCTGGCGCAGATAATCAACCTCTACCCTTGTACGATCCGGTACTTTCGCCAGAGTGATCGTCGATACGCAGCAAAGACCGACAAATGCGACAATGAGAAAAACGGTGAATCCCCGCATCGGCGCCCTGCGCGCCGTACGCCGTTCTTTGCCTCCGACCGGTCTCTGCTCAAAATACCGGTATGAGATTTCCGCGAGCACAGCCGTCGCCGCGAGGGCCAATGCAGCATAGAGCGGCTGCGGGAGATCTTTTGTGAAAATTCCGCCGGAAACCGTCGCCAATTGTTTGAAAATATTGTAGAGCGGCCAGTGGAAGAGATAAATACTATAGGAGCGTTTCCCAAGGACAGCCAGCGGCTTGATATCGCGAAACCATTCTTTTGACTGCAGCGCCAATACGCACCAAATCGCGAATGCCGTGAGCACGGAAACGACGAGAATACCCCATTCATACGTAGCAGGATCCGAAAAGGACAGCCTCCATGCCAAGTAAGAAATGATGACAAGACTCGCGGCCAGTCCGCAAACCGGCAGCGCAGCCGGCGGAGGCTTGCGCGGCGAACGCATCCCCGTCAGAGCGCCGAGCGCCGAGCCGATCAAAAGCGGATAGACGCGCGTAGTCGTGGCATAGTAGGCAGGTGACGCCTCATCCAACCCCACAAACATATGCCGCATCCAAAGATAAGAACAAGCGGCCAGCGCCAGCGCGATAACAAACATCCAAAACCGCCGCGTGAAAACCTTCTTCGCCGCATGATTGTACAAGGCGACGATGAGAAAGACCGCAAATCCCCACCCGATATAGTATTGCATCTCGACGCCAAGCGTCCACGTATGAACGAACAGATGCGGGATGAATTGATCCTCGTAGGACTGCCCGCCCGCGATCTCAAACCAATTCGTGACCCAGCCAAAGACCGCGGCCGTCTGCTCGCGGATCCCGACGCGCAGATCCGGTGAAATCAAAAGCGCCAGCGTCAAAGTGCAGACCACCATGAAAGCCGCCGCAGGCAAAAGCCGCCTGACCCGTCTTGCATAGAAACCGATCAAATCGATCCGCTTCGTCTTTGCGCGTTCCTGCAGAAAAAGGCTTGTCACCAGAAATCCGGAAATCACAAAAAATATATCGACGCCAAAAAAACCGGCCGGCAATAGCTTTGTGAACAAATGATAGACGACGACCAGCACGACGCCTAAGGCGCGGATAGAATCGATCCCCTTGACGTGGGTCAGCCTCATATAGGCCCGCCTATTCCTTCCTCCTTCTTTCGGACGATGCTGCCGATGATCCCGTTGATGAAGGCCGGCGACTTATCAGTCCCGTACCGTTTGGCCATGACCACCGCCTCGTTGGCCGAAATACGATCTGAAATATCGTCCAAAAAGAGGATCTCGGCGCCGGCAAGCCTAAGGATAGCCAAGTCGACGGCATTCATACGGCCGATCGCCCATTTTTCGCTTGCCGACGCAATAGTCTCATCGATCTCTTCGAGATGTTCCAGCAAAGAAGCAAAACCATAATTAAAATATATCAAATCCGGATGTTCGTCTGACTCAGAGGAAAAGAGTCCGTCCATCATCGTTTCATCTTCAAGAAAACGCTCCTTTGCCTCTTCCGAAAAATCATGTGACGCCGTGCACTGAAAAATCAGCCGCATGAGCAGCTCTCTGGTCTTCTTGCGAAACGTAGAATGTTTTTTTGGCGCCGTCTTGTACATATTCCTCCTCAGACCCCCGTCATTTCGGTACGTGCACCCCTTGAACATTGATATTGATCTCTTTCGTATGAATCTCCGAAGCCGCCTTGAGCCGTTCACTCACGCGCCGCTGCACATTCCATGCAGTCTCCGGAATATTCGTTCCGTAATTTACAATAACATAAATATCAATGATCCACCCGTCATCATCCGATACCAGGTGGACGCCGCGCGCCCTGTTCTCACGGTTCAGCAGATTCTTTGTGATCGCAGCCGCCGACATATCGGCGCCAAGTGCATAGATTCCGTTTTCTTCCAACACCGCCTCGCAGACAATGGCGGCGATTTGGTCTTCATCCGCAGAGATGATCTTTGTATCTATACTATCGCCCACGCCTCGTCCTCGTCAACCGGCAAGATTTCCAGCCGAACCGTCTCGATGCGCCGATCCTTCCACGACTCGATCGTGAAGCGGCATCCGTCGATCAGCACCACCTGCTTTTCGCCCGAACGCTTCTCCGAGATCTCACCAAGGCGGTCAATTAGCAACCCGCCCACAGTCTCATAATCATCAGATTCCAAATGCAAACCGAGTTCATCGTTCAGGTCATCGAGGTAGCATCCGCCGTCTATCATCCAGACGCCGTCAGACATTTTCTCGAGACCCGGTTCCGAATCGTCGTACTCATCGCTGATCTCGCCCATGACTTCTTCGATCAGGTCCTCGGTCGTCACGATACCGGAAAATCCGCCGTACTCGTCTACCAAGAAAGCCATATGCGTCTTGCTTGTCCGCATCTCTTCAAAAAGGTCTGCGATATTCTTGCTTTCGGGTACAAAGAACGGCTTCGATAATATTTTTTTTATTGCAACTCTGTTGAATCCCACCTTCTTGGCCTGTATCGTAAAATCTTTCATATACAGCACTCCGATGATGTCATCGTTGTCCTTGTCAAAATACGGGATGCGCGAAAACCGCGTCTTCACCATCTCGTCAACATAATCGGAAAGAGGATCGCCTATGTCCTGCATATAAACATCTGTTCGAGGCGTCATGATCTCGTAGGCGAGCTTGTCATCGAAGCGGAAGACATTGTCTATCATCTCCTTGCCCGATTCGTCGATATGACCCGTCTCCTGGCCGACTTCAAGGATGGAGAGTATCTCTTCTTCCGAGTAGATCTCTTCGATGGTATCGCTGTGTATGCCGCCTATGCGAAGAAAGAGCGCCACGGTCTTCGACAGCAGCCAGACAAAGGGGAAGGAAAACTTCGCCGCCACCATTACCGGACCGGCAGTCGCCAGCGCGATTTGTTCAGAGCAGTGCAGCGCTATACGCTTGGGGATCAGCTCGCCAAAGACGAGATTGAAAAAAGCCAGGATGACCGTGATGACGACGACGCCGATCTGCATCGCATACGGTACGCCAAGCGAATTCAGCTCCGTACCTAAGCTTTCCGCAATGCCGGTTGCCGCGACAGCGCTTTGCAGAAAACCCGCAAAGGTGATACAGACCTGGATGACAGACAGGAAGCGATTTGGCTGTTCCATCAGAGAAATCAGCGTCTTCGCTTTCTTGTTGCCGCCTTCTGCGAGATTTTTGATACGTGCCTTGTTGGCCGAAACCGTCGCCATCTCCGCCATCGCAAAAAAAGCATTGATGACGATCAGGATGATCAGCAAAAGGATTTGAGGCCCGAAACTGCCTCCGGGGTCTGAGTCCATATACTAAGCCTGCCCCTTTCCCGGGGTCCGATTCTGAAAAGCTTTGAACGCGGCAAAAGCCGGTTCCTTCAGCTTTGTGAAATAGTCGGCATAGCGAAGCGGCGTCAAATCCCCATTCAGATATTCTGCGTTTGTCGGCACAGAAAAGAAAGCGGTATGCGTCCCCATCTCGCGGATGTCCGTCACCTTGAACTGCGCCCACGATATCGCTTGATCGAGCGCCGGCAAACCGGCCCTGAGCGTATACGGCACATTGTCCCATTTCGCCGTGTCTTTTGAAGTTTGAAAGCCAAAATTGGCAATCACAAAAGGATCCACGGACTCAGGCAAAATAGAAAGGTTGAACACCCCCTCGGCCTTGATGCAGCCTTTCGAGTAATTTTTGTTCATCACGGAAAAGACCACCGTCGGCGGTTCGTCCATCGAAAGCTGACATACGGCGTCGATGATGAATCCTGCAGGCCTCGCGTTCGCGGCGTCGTGTACACTCACGACATGAAGACCATAGGTCAGTTTTGTAGATAATGCGTTTATTTCCATAATGGTTAATTATACAACAAATTTACATCGCTGTCATTCCCGCGAAGGCGGGAATCTCATCGCAAACTCTGCTCGACCGCCACAGCTACCGCCACCGTGGCCCCGACCATCGGGTTGTTGCCCATCCCAAGGAAGCCCATCATTTCCACGTGGGCAGGCACCGACGACGAGCCGGCAAACTGCGCGTCCGAATGCATGCGCCCAAGCGTATCGGTCATACCGTAGGATGCAGGCCCTGCGGCCATATTGTCGGGATGCAGCGTGCGGCCCGTGCCGCCGCCCGAAGCGACCGAAAAATACTTGCGCCCCGCCTCTATGCATTCTTTCTTGTAAGTGCCGGCGACAGGATGCTGAAAGCGCGTCGGGTTTGTCGAGTTGCCGGTGATCGAGACGTCTACGCCCTCTTTCCACAGGATCGCAACGCCCTCTCTGACATCATCGGCGCCGTAGCAGTGTACGGCCGCGCGTTCACCGTCCGAATACCGAATCTCACGCAAGGCAGTCAGCTCGCCCGTATAGTAATCAAATTTTGTCTGCACATAGGTGAATCCGTTGATGCGGCTGATGATCTGCGCCGCATCCTTGCCAAGCCCGTTCAGTATGACGCGCAGCGGCTTTGTCCTGCTTTTGTTGGCGTTCCGGGCAATGCCGATCGCCCCTTCCGCCGCCGCAAAACTCTCGTGACCCGCGAGGAAGCAAAAACAATCCGTATCTTCGCGCAGCAGCATAGCGCCGAGGTTGCCGTGGCCTATGCCTACCTTGCGGTCATCCGCGACCGAACCGGGTATGCAAAAAGACTGAAGACCGATGCCGATAGCTTCGGCGGCGTCCGCAGCGTGAGCAACGCCCTTCCTGATCGCGATAGCGGCGCCCGCCGTATAGGCCCAGCCTGCGTTTTCAAAAGCGATAGGCTGTATCCCCTTGACTATATCTATGGGTGAAAAACCCTTCTCGCCACAGATCTCCTTCGCCTCATCAAGCGATGATATCCCGTATTCGGCAAGGGTCTTATTAACTTTATCTATACGCCGTTCGTAACTTTCAAACAAAGCCATATCATATCTCCGTTACATCTGTCATTTCATGCGTCACATCTGTCATTGCGGGCGCCGACCCGCAATCCACGCCAGTCACTCATTCCGGGGGTCAATATACCTCGCAGCGCCCTCAAACCGCCCGTACGACCCAGTCGCATTCTTCAGCGCCTCATTCGCATCCTCGCCGCCCTTCACCGCCTTCATGAACTTCCCGAGATTCACAAACTCGTATCCGATGATCAAATTGCCATCATCCAAAGCGAGCCGCGACACATAGCCCTCGGCCATTTCGAGATACCTGGCGCCTTTTGCCTGCGTCCCGTACATCGTACCGATCTGGCTGCGCATAGTCCCGCCGAGGTCTTCAAGCCCCGCGCCGATTGGCAGTCCTCCCTCGGAAAAGGCAGTTTGCGACCGCCCATAGGCGATTTGCAGGAAAAGTTCGCGCATCGCCACGTTGATGGCGTCACATACGAGATCTGTATTCAATGCTTCGAGGATAGTCTTGCCGGGGAGTATCTCAGCGCTCATAGCCGCCGAATGGGTCATGCCGGAGCAGCCGATCGTTTCGATCAGCGCCTCTTCGATGACGCCGTCCTTGACGTTCAGCGTCAGTTTGCATCCGCCCTGCTGCGGGGCGCACCATCCAACGCCGTGCGTCAGTCCGCTGATGTCCCTGATCTCTTTGGCCTGCACCCATTTCCCCTCTTCGGGTATCGGCGCCGGCCCGTGATTCGCCCCCTGAGCGACCGGACACATATGTTCAATTTCACTCGAATAAAGCATCACGATCTCTCTTCCGCCTCGCCGCCAAAGGGCTCCTGCGCAAAAAACCCGCCGATATTCCGCACCAGATTTCCGATATTCTCAAAGATGATACCATCGCAAAACTCGCGCGCCCTCTCAATGTCCTCTTTCGTTTTGATCGTCCACCCAAGGATCGGCATTTTGAGCTCTTCACGGAATCCGGCAATGCGCCGATTCGGAAAACTATTGATCTCAAAAGAAATGAAGTCCGGCTTGGCCATGAAGAAAAGCCTTGCATTCTTGACCGCCGCCTTCTGAATACGCCATACTTTTTCCTGCTCTGTCATTTTTGATGAGAGCAAACCACAATATATAGAAGGGTCGATCTTGTGTACATTGCGGATCGCATAGGGATGAAACGACTGAATAGCAAACTCGCCTTTGTAATCCTTCAGGATATCAAGGACGATTTGCTCGATCCCCTTGGACCCCCGGTTCTTTTTGATCTCGATCAAAATCGGCGTCCGTCCGTCAATTTGCTCAAGAAAATCTTTGAATGTAGGAATCCCGTATTCCGTGCCATTCAGCCGCAGCTTCTGCACCTCGGCAAATTTCATACGGGTCAGGCGCTTCTTGAAGCCTGTCACGCGCTGCAGTATATCATCATGAAAAACAACAGCGACCCGGTCCTTTGTCAGCTGTACATCGATCTCGATCGAACAGCCCGCCGCGATCGCCGCCTCAAAAGCCACCGAAGAGTTTTCGGGAATCACGTCATCATGAAGCCCCCTATGTGCAATCGGCTTTGACAAAATCCACTCATATTCCTGCGGTATCTTCTGCATTTTTTAATATACGCCTCCACACCAAAGTAAATTTTTCATAAACTCCATATGCCAGATATAGTACCACGAACTATACCGTCAAACAACAACAATTTCGTATCATTTTTAATTTTTACACCATATCTGCTATAATTATTACTATGAAAGAGACACACAAACTCACCTTGCACAAGCTGATAGAAATCTTCAAAAAAACCGAGCTTGGCCTGGCAGAAGAAGTCGAGAAAAACCCCTCACTCAAAGCCTTTTGGGACGAAATGGCCGAAGAGATTCCAGACCTGATCGCAGACCTGGAAGAAATTCTGGCCGAGGCCGAATCAGTAGCCGCCGAAGCCGCGGACGTCATCATAGAAGCCGGCGAGATCCTATAACAAGACCCCGCCGACTATTCTGTCATTGCGGGCATAGACCCGCAATCTGTTAGATATCCAAATACGAATCTGCGTACAGAGTCCGGTTCAGGATGATTTCGGAGGTCTTGATCGTATCCATCAGCGCCTTGTCCGTCGGATTCATGATCGCGCTTGTCAGACCGCTTTCGATAGACATCGCGCAGAGTACGGAGTCCACGATAGGCCGCACATGCTTCGGCATCCCGTTGCTCGCATTCGACAGACCGCAGGTCGATTTCAGGCCCATCTCCTTCAAAATCCGCAGGAAGTCAAGAAACTCCTCCTGCTTTTCCTGCATACCCTTGATCACGAGCGTGAGCGGATCAAACCAGACGTCTTCCGAAGGATCCATGCCGACTTCCATCGAATGCTCAAGGATGGTCTGCAAATACTCGTTGCGCTCGTCATTGTCGCGCGGGACGCCCTTCTTCATCAAAAGGCCGATACAGATACAGCCAAATTCGGCCGCGAGGTCGAGGTTGCCAAGGCGATCGCCTGCGTCCGCCGAATTGACGATCGCGCGGCCGCGCTCGGGATTGTAAAGTTCGAGACCTGCCCGGATAGCATCTTGATTGACCGTGTCGAGCACCAACGGTGCATTATCGGTCGCTGCCTGCAGTTCCGGCACGAGCCACTTCATGATCTC
Organism: Eubacteriales Family XIII. Incertae Sedis bacterium; assembly: GCA_031261395.1. Classification (GTDB taxonomy): domain Bacteria; phylum Bacillota; class Clostridia; order Peptostreptococcales; family Anaerovoracaceae; genus WRMW01. The sequence goes on along the minus strand of JAISJT010000106.1, from coordinate 2,151 downwards.
CACGCCGTCGCGCTCGGCAGGGCCGATATTGACGTCGATATAGTCCGCACCCGCGTCAAGCTGCGCCTTCGCACGCGCGATGATCGGCGCTGAATTGCGGCTGGCAAGCGCCTCTTTGATTTCCGGCGAGATCACATGGATCCGCTCACCGATTACTACAAATTTGCTCATAATTCTCTGTCTCCTCCTCGTGTCATTCGCCGACTTGATCGGCGAATCCATGCTCTATGAATACCTTTCCTTTAAAAACTTGACCAAGCTGACCGCTTCGTTCGGACCCACGACGATGTTCCATCCGGGCAGACTCTCTTCGAGCTCGCCTTTGAGCACCGCCACCTTGCCTGGTATCGTCAAATCGCGGTTTGTGATCTTGCCTTCGATGTCCTGTTCTTTGATAAAACGTGCGATACTGGACGCCGACAATTTGCCTGCGGCCCACGCCGTGAGGACAGAATAGCCTCCCGCATCGGGGATGAGCAGATTTGCCGGCACGCCTGAGCGCTCGATCTCACCGCTGATGATGAAATAGGTGAGAGCGAAGTCAACCGTCAGTACATTCGGGCTGTCCGAAACAGCGCTGTTGATCGGATACACGCCCTGCTCGACCGTCATCGGTTTCTGCGGATCGGTATAGATATTCTGGCGGAGTCCGTACAGCGGCAACGCCTGTGCATAGCTCATGCCGCCAAGTATCACGATGGAACCGTATTTCAGCGTGAACAGGGAAGCCAGCGCTGTTTCCCGGCGCGCACACCCGCCCGCCAATTTCTTGACATTGACGATCGTCGGATAGCCGAGGCTCCTGTCATTGTCTTTCAGAGCCGCACGCCGGATCTGCACCGTATTCGCAAAGGCGTCCTTCACGGAAGCCGCGCCTACATCGATGACGAGGTCTTTGTTGCCTATCTCTTCGAGCGCTTTTACCGTGTCCGTGATCTCGTCCAAGGAAGCGCCTGTCACACCGAGGAGCGCGCCGCCCGCAGTCGCGATCTCGCTGAATTCTTTGAAATTCGCGGGATTCGCGCCGTTCAGGATCGGCTTTTTGTCCTTCAGCAGTTCGAGCGCCGCTTTCGCCGCATCCGCATCGCTGACTTCGAGGATGATAGCCCGTCCAAAGTCCGCAGCCTTCCCCACCGCGCCGAGAAAGGCGTCTTTGTCGCCCGTATATTCGACATTGATCACATCTACGATCATACGCTCGCCGATGCGTTCGTAATCGATCTTCGCCGCCTCGGCCAGCACCGTATCCGCGCAATCCGGACAGATGGACACACCGTAGGGGTTTTTCGAGACAAAAGTCTTGTCATGACGGAAGAGCACCGTCTCGCCGCCAAGCGACAATTCCGCATCGCCTGCGCCGAATTTCAGCGACTTCATCGGAGGCGCCGTCGCCTCGCCGAGCGTAGCCAAAGCGTCCGCCGACATATGGGGGCAAGATTCGATCTGCGCCGTACCCTGCGCGACCTTCATAGCAAAGGCCATACAGGTTGGATTGCCGCACTCTTTGCAGTTGGTGCGCGGCGTCAGTTTGAAAATATCAAGTCCTTTGAGAGCCATTTTTGCGCACCTCCTTACATGAGTTCGCCGATAAGGCCGGCGACGGTTTTGATGGATTCGGGATGTTTGAGGATGACCGCATTGGAGCCGGAGGCAAGGCAAGCCATGGCGCTCGTGATCTCCATCTGGATGCCGCGTTCCTCCACAGATCCCCATTCCGGGAAATCTTCTTCGGACACGATGGACTCTTTCACACCCCAGGCTTCGCCGCCGACCGGCGTCACGATAGGCGCCTGCAGCATATCGTCGTTTTGCGACAGGGCCGCGCCGCGAATGCGCTCCATAGCGGACGCCACATACTCAAAGCCATAGCCCGCCGCAGCCGTACCGACGTGCTGGGTGAGGCTTTCGGGCTTGACGCCCTGCTGGCTGATCATCACGTTCAGCTGCTTTGCGAGGTTGATATCGACAGCGGACTCGGCGGCGATCTTCTGCCCGTATGCAAGTACGGCGCCGACCGCGATCCCCTTATAAGTGTCTTCAAGAGCGCTCATCAAAAGGACGTTTTTGCCCTCCAGTGCTTCGGCGACCTTGCCGAGCAACTGGCCGTCTTTTTCCGCATTGCCCGTACCCTGAATCACGAGTGGCTTGTCA
>JAISJT010000083.1 GCA_031261395.1 Eubacteriales Family XIII. Incertae Sedis bacterium | reverse complement strand
GAAGAAATTCTCTTCTTCGAGACAGAAGGAAAGAAGATCTATGCGCATACGAGGGACGAGGTGTTCGAGGCGAAGCTGCGGCTTTACGAACTGGAAGAACTTTTGCCGCGCAGTTTCCTCCGCGTTTCGAAGTCCGCCATCGTGGGGACAAAGGCGATTTACGCAATCGACAAAAATCCCGTCGGGCCGAGCACAATCCACTTTCGCGGCAGCCACAAAAAACTCAGCGTGAGCCGACAGTACTTTAAGATATTGCATGACAGGCTAAACAGGGAATAACTTCGGATAACGAAACAGCAGCGAGCGGCAGAATGCCGCCCCTGCCAAACGGAAAATCAAAAACAGGGACAGAACGTTGTCTGACACAGAAAGAGGATTGACATGGAAAACGCAGACGGCAAACAGAAAGATATTACAAAAAAGAAGCGGGCGGGCAGATTGTTTTGGGGCATCCTTTTCGTCCTGGCGGCGGTGGCGGTGATTTTCAACCAGCTCGGGCTCCTGGGCGGCGTGCATTTAGGACTCGGCGCCGTGGTGCTTGGCGTCATTCTGCTGCTGCTGTTCATCGCCAGCATCGTAAATGGAGTGTGGTTTGGGATATTCTTCACGCTCGCATTTGAATTCTTGCTTTTTCAGGACGAGATCGCAGAGGCTGTCGGCTCGGTGCAGATCGCGGACCTTGGCGCCTGGGGCATCCTTGGCGTCGCCCTGCTGCTCAGCATCGGCTTTTCGATCTTGTTCCGCAAAAAGCCGCGCTGGGAAAAATGGCAGGGGCGAGACGGCTTCCGCGAAGCAAGGTACGGAGAAGAATGGAACCATGAGCATTTCGAGTCGATTTCGAACGAGGCGGACGGCAGCGAGATCTATGACCGCATCCATTTCGGTTCCAAACTCCGCTACGTCAACTCCGAGAATTTCGAAAAGGCGGTGATTGACTGCTCTTTCGGCGCAGTCAAGTTTTATTTCGATAACGCGCACATTGCCGCCGGCGGGCAGGCGGAAATCGAACTGCAGCTGTCGTTTTCGGGTGCCGAGCTGTACATCCCGAAGCATTGGCGGCTTGTCGACAAGCTGCGGCGCAGCGCCATCGGCATCGAAGAGAAAAACCGCAACCAGCCAGAAGGCGACTCGCCGACCGTCTTTTTGACCGGATCGGCAAGCTTTTCGGGGATCACGATCATCTACGTTTAATGGTATGATATAAATATGAAAATCACTCCGCCGCTTGTCTTTGACATACTTTGGCTTTGGCCTGACATACTGAACCTGCACGGCGACCGAGGGAATGCGATGGCGCTTGAGCGGATCGCGGGTATGTACGGGATCGAGGCGCGCATCACTCGCGTGAACCGGCTGACGGATGATTTTGATCCACTGGCGTCGGATCTTATTTTGATGAATCCCGGAGAATTGGTGAATGTCCCGCATATCGTGGATGCCTTGTCGATGAAAAAGTACGCATTGGAAACCTATGCGGCGGAAGGCGGCGCCCTGCTTTGCATCGGAACCACGGGCGCGGCGCTTGCAAACCGCACGGAACGCACAAACGGCAGCGCGATCACGGGTCTCGGCTTGCTTGATATGACCTGCCGTGAACGAACCGCTGTACTGGGAGACGACCTGATTGCAAGGGCTTTTGGAGAAACGGTCTACGGCATTCAAATACAGATGATGGATACGATTTTGAACGCGGGGCAAGAGCCCTTTGCGGAGCTTGTTTACGGATATGGCAACAACGGCGGTGGAAGCAGCGGCGCCGAGGGAGCGGCTTCCGGAAATATCATATTCACGAATATGCTCGGTCCCGTCTTAGTGAAAAACCCGTGGCTCACACTTGAACTCATCCGGCGCGCGCTCGGGCGGCGCCATGCCGACCGAGCCGATGAGATCCGGGAGCTTCTGACGTTCGATCCGGCGCGTTTTGAGCTCGAACTCCGGTCGACCGAAGCCATCCGCCGATTTAACACGACAAAAGAAAAACCAATTTACAAATAGTGGATTCGCCGGTCAGGCCGGCGAATGACTATGTCTCAATCGGCGAATCTGCGGTACTCAGTTCAGATAGCGGAACACGCCTTTCACGATACCGAGGATCTGCACCTCATTGACGATGATCGGGCTGTAGTCCGGATTTTCCGGCTGAAGCCGAACATGGCCTGCTTCCTTGTAATAGGTCTTGACGGTAGCCTCCGACTCAAAACCCTGAAGCATCGCCACTACGATTTCGCCGTTTTCCGCATTTGGCTGCTGGCGGACAAGGATCTTGTCACCGTCGAAGATGCCTACGCCGATCATACTGTCGCCGCGTACGGTGAGCATGAAATTGTCTCCTTTCGCATATGCGGCCGGCACAGGAAATGTGCTTTCGATATTTTCCTCGGCCGTGATCGGCGTACCTGCCGCGATATTGCCGATCACCGGGATGTCAAGTACATCTTCCCTGCTCAATTCCACGTTTGAAACGCTCTTGCCTGCACTCTTGTCGGAAAACGAAATCGCTCTTGGCTTTGAAGGATCTTTCTTTACATAGCCCTTTGTCTCGAGCCGTGCGATCTCCTTGTGAACCGTCGAGGTTGATTTGATGCCGAGTGCGGTGCAAATTTCCCGCACCGTTGGCGGATAGCCCTTTTTCTGGGTTTCTTTTTTCATAAAATCATAGATCTTTTTTTCTCTGGGTTTTAGCTGCTCCATAGCGTCACCTCCGTGTACACATATTGCTCCACCGAATAGATAATCTGCATTTGCGAACATATTACCACATAACGAACAGAATGTAAACATCCGTTTGCGATATTTTTTGTAAAAATTCTTGGGATTATTTTACTGGTATCTATTGACATTATAAATAATAGTAGTATTATATCCTATTATATGGAAAGGAGTACGCAATCATGTTACCTTCAAATTCGCTAAAAGGCCCGCGGGCCAACACCCTCATAGGAATCATGCTTGTCGGCTTTGCGGTTGCCGCGCTGTTGTTTTGGGAAGCTGCCGGACGCGAGATGTTTCTCATGGAACCCGTCATGATCGCAAAAGCCGATATTGAGGAAGGCGCCATTTTAAATGCGGAATTGTTTCGAACCGTCTCTGTTCCCGCAGATGCCCTGATCGAGGGTGCAATGGAACCGAAACGCGAAGATGCGGTGACCGGAAAGATCGCTGCCCTTCCCATCCTTTCCGGTGCGCAGTTGTCCGAACGCTGCCTGCGCGAACCGGAGAAGGAGATGCGCCCCGATACGTCTTCATTCGTGATCAAAAACGAGTGGATCGCCCTTTGCACGAGTGCGCTCCGGCGCGGCGACAAAGCCGAGCTCCGGTACGGCGGCGGGGCCGTTTCGCTCGGCAATTTTGAGGTTGCCTATGTGAAAGACGCCGAGGGCCGTGAGGTCACCGATACATCCACAGGACTTGGCGGCTTCCGTGCAGAAGGCGAAACAGGAGCACGCGCAAATCCCTCCGCGCCCATCCACCATATCGAGATCGAATGCGAATGGGACGATTATCAAAAAATACTGACCCGCTGCAGGGAAGCTGCGGGCGCGTCCCTCATCATTGTCAGAAAGGAGAGTCACTCATGGTAGAGCAGGCAGGAACGGCAGAAGCGGCCGAATGTGCAACGATGAACGACAGTGATTTTGCGCGCGTCTGCGTATTGGTGGAAAACTTGCTATCGCCTGATGACGGTGATTCCGCCGCAGTCAACACAGAAAGCGGAACCGCGGGCTTGCCCGGGCTTGACGCTCAAAAGCGCGCTATTATCGGCTACGCCCCGGATGTCGCGCTGTTTATGAGAAAAATCGCTGATATCTTGGATGAACACGGACTGCGCGGCGCCTTCAGTGTCCCGGCCTGGTACGCATCCGAGGAAGACGCCATTTTTCAGGAGGTCTGGGGGCGGGCGGGCATGGCCGAATGGTGGCGCCCGCCTTACGACCAATGCCCCAGCGCCAAAATCATCGGCGACGATATCTATTTCCTCGTAGACGGCCGCATGCAGAGGATGCCGCAGCGCATGAGCAAGCACCGCAGAGATCAGCTCATTCGCGGCTTCCTCCTGCTCACTCCCGAAGAGCGGCTGGACCGGGATTTTCATGAGATCTATCTGGTGGACGGCTGCCGCATCACCGTCTACAAGGGAGCCATGGCCAAGAGCGGACGCGACACCATTATCTTTCGGCGTTACGTGATCCCGGATTACAGTTTCGCGGAACAGGCCGCACGCGGGACGATCCCGGCAGGTGCGATCCCCTTATTCGAATCCATGGTGCGCGTCGGCTATAATGTCGTCTTTTGCGGGGCAGTACGTTCCGCCAAAACGACTTTTCTCGCAACCTGGCAGCGCTGCGAAAACCCCGCTCTCGAAGGCGTCATGGTGGAAACCGACCCTGAGATCCCGCTTCACCGCCTGATGCCGGGTGCACCGGTCGTAGAACTCATAGCCGACGGCGAGCGCCTGCGCATGATCTCAAAAAATCTGCTGCGCAGCGATGCGGATTATTTCATTATTGCCGAAGCCCGCGACGGTTTTGCGTTGGATACGGCTGTGCGCGCCTGCCGCAAAGGGACGGGGCGCATGAAGATGACTTTTCACACGAGGGACCCGCGCGGCTTTCCCGAGGATGCGGCTGTCGAGATCGTGCGTGCGGAAGGCGGGGATATACGGGAGACGGCTGTGCGCGTCGCCGGGAGTTTCGACTACCTCTTCCATTTCGTTTCGGATCGTCTCACAGCTACGAAAAAACTGAATGGTATCTTCGAGATGGGCATTGTGCCCTCGTACACAGACGAATTCACGGAAAAGGAGGCTGCGCGCGGTTATTATTTACGCGAAATATGCCGCCATGACCACGCGAGGGACCATTGGATATGGACCTGTCGTATCGCTTCGGACAAGAAGCGGCGGGGGCTTGAGGAGGATGCGGAGGCCTTTGAGGCTTTCGAGAGCGGGCTTCGTTTGCTGGCGGAAAGGAGCGCGTGCCTTGGATAGGCAGGTCTTGATGACGATGATTTCGGCCGTCATCTATCTCATGATGGCCGCCGGAATCCTGATCCTTCTGCGGCGGCGCGTGGAGGCGGCAATCGATGTTTTCTTCTCGCGCAGAAGGCTAAGGGACACACGGCGCCCGGCGGCAGGACAAGCGGCTGGACGGCTGGCGGATCACCTCGAATGCGTGCTTGCCGCAGGACTAAAGCGCCCTGTCACGTCAACAGCGTTTTTGGTCTTTTCAATCGCTCTGTTTTTCACGGTCTTCATCGTGTCGGCCAAGACGCTTGCCATTGGCCCCGCGCTCGTCACGGGCTTTGCCTTCGCCGGCCTGCCCTACCTCTTTCTGCGCATGAGGCTCGAACGCCAAAGACGCGCGGGCAGTTTCGAAGGCGAAAAATTGGTGTCCGCCTTCCTCGCTCACTACCTCGTCACTGGCGGCAATATCTACGAAACGATCGAGCGCGTCCGCGCGGCCTGTCCCCACCTGAAAGTCACGGGGACCCTGCTCGGCGCATTATTGATGAAACTTCGCAGCACCGGCGACCCCTCGCGCGTGCGGGCGGCGGCAGACGCTTTCTCCTACGGCATCGGCACGAGCTGGAGCGCGATGCTTGCCTACGCGATCCGCACGGCTGCTGTCCGGGGCACAGACGTCACCCCTGCCCTCGAAGATATACTCAGCCAGCTCCGCGAAGCCCGTGCGCTTGCCGAAGAACGCAAACGCATCAACGGCGAATCCGTCCGCATGGCCGCCTATCTGACGCCGGGTCTTTATGTCGGCTCCGTTTTTGTCAGTTTGTTCGTCATGGGACTACCTCCGGCCACTTTGCTGCGCAACCAGTTTTTCTCGGGCCCGGGCTTCGCACTTTTCACCGCTTTTCTCTTCTTGTTTCTGCTGAACCGCATCCTGCTGGAAACGCTGACAAACCGAAAACTCGATTTTTAAGGAAGGAGGCTGCCATGTTTTTTCTTGTAATAATAATGCTCACAGCCGGCTCTGTTCTCTGTATTGTCCCGGATTGGCTGCGCCCTGTGAGACTACTGCGCGGCAGATTTCACTCTCTGACCCGTAGGGGTCTCAAGATGGGCGAGCGCGCAAAGGATCTGGGACGGGAGATCACCTCGTCGAAACGGCGGGAGCAGGCGGCTCGCGAGATATTTTCGGCGCTGTCAATCTTGCGAAACCAGGCAAGTGCGGCATCCGGAGAGCGCGCCGCCGCTGTACAAACGGACGCGCTGCTTGAACAATTCGCACAGTCGGACGGCGTGCTGCGGCCGGCCTACCGGGGCGCGCTCCGCCTTTTGCGCACCGGCAGGACAGGGGAAGCGATCGATTTCTTCACGGAGGCTGCGGGGGTCTCACTCGCAAGGGACTATATCATGCTCGTCATCGAGTGGGACGAGATCCCGCCCGAACGGCTGCTTGGCACGATCGCGGCCTTCAGGAACGCCATGAAAGAAACGCGGACTACCGAACTGATGCGCAAAAACGAAATCCTCAGCGACGTCGTTTATCTGCCGGTCGTCGTAGGCGTCCTCGTCGTATTTGTCAATTTTATTTACGTCGCGTATTTTGCCGAACAGCGCGAAATGCTGACGCAAATTTTTTATTAGAGAAGCGCTGATTAAAGCGGAGGAGGAAAAATGAAACAGATGATCGTATTGCTTAGCACGGTGATCCTCGGGATCGCAATTGCCGCGATGGTACTTGGCTTCAAGGACACGACCGCGGGGATCACGGACTCGACCAAGGCCAAGATGGAACAGGCGCTCGGCTTTGAGACGCCGGCGGAGGAGTGGGAGTGAAGGAGCGACTGAAATGAAACAGTTTATCGTACTGATGAGCATGATTGCGCTCGGGCTGTTTCTTTATGTCTGCATCGCAGGTCCGGTTGATTCGGTCCTGAGCGGTCTGCGGCTAATGTGGTCGCATCAACTCGACGCGAGTCCGTATGCGGGCGCAATGCTCCCGTTTCTCGCGCTATGAAACAGTTCATCGTACTGGCGGCCGTCCTGCCGATCCTGTTGGTGTTCCTTGCGCAGTTCATGCTCGACGGGCAGCGCCAGGTGCGCATGTCGGCCGCAGAAGACGCCGTGCGAACGTTTTGCCTTGAGGGTTCATACTATGGGCGTGCAGGGGCGGGCGAGACTGAGGCACTGCGCGCCCGGCTGGCCGGGATTTTCGGCATATCCCCGGCCGATGTCGCGGTGGATCTCGCGCCCGCCCGTGAAGGCGTGCTGTCCTACCGCATTGACTTCCCCGTCGGCAAAATCATGGCAGGCGCGGCCTTTATGGGTATTTCGGCGGCGCGCAACAACGGCCGCGCCGCATTCGAAGGCGAGATCGTCCTCCCGCCGCCGGAGCCGGAGCCAGAGCCGGAGCCGGAACAGGACACCCCGGAGACAGAGCCAGGGACGCTGTCGTTTTTCGGCTAAGGTGGAGGGAGAGACAGAAATATGCGATAATACGAAATAGCGTATTGATTTTCTGATTACAAGAAGATACAATATGAACGCACGTTCCGGTATTACAGGAGACAGGTCATGCCGCGAAAAGATAAAAATGATGCAAAAGTATTTCGGGTATTAAATAGCCTTGACTATACTTGCACCTGGGAAAACTATTCAAATATTCCGGAGATCAAAGAGATTCTTTCTGAAGCGTCCAAAAACGGTGAAGGCAATGAAGGAGTCCCCGATGCGATATACGAAAATCCGGACATCAAACTACTGATCCTCGCCGAAGTCAAACCGAGCATTTCCCAACACGTTTCTGCAAGCGGTGAAATCAATCCGCAAAAATACGCGGTTGACGGAGCAAAACATTATCTGTCATTTTTTCAGGCAAAAGAAATAAGAAAAGCAAAGATAAAAGAATTTATCAAAAACTGGAAAGTGGTCGGGCTTGCCATATCCGGTGATCCCGATGACGAATACAATTTTCGCATGAGTACCTATATCATCAAAGATGATCGTATTGAAGAACAGGCGGGGGCAACAAATATATTAAATGAATTTGATTATATTAGCTTGTTTGAAAATATTGACGAAGAAAAGCTTGTAAACGAAATCAGCATATCCTCGAGAAAAATCAACAAGTTGCTGAGATCCGTAGATTCACAAAAAAGGCCGGTACTTCTTTCTGCACTGATGATTTGTTTGTTTGAAATGAAGGGGAAAACAAATGATTTTCGGGCGGGCTACAACGATTGGACTGTTGGAAATGTAATCAGAAATATCCCTACGACAATGGAGGATATTCTAAAAAATGAAGGTGTTTCCGATTCCAAAATTGATATCATCAAACGCGAGCTGGCGTTTCTTCCGGTCGAGCATGATTTGAACAATACAACGATCATCAAGGATATCCTGAATGAGCTCAAAGACAATATAATTCCGCTCTTTAACAGGAAAAGCAGTTACGATATTATCGGAAAATTTTATGAGGAATTTCTTCGATATGCAGGCGTTGCCAATGTGAAAAAAGGTATCGTATTGACGCCGAGACATATCACAGCCCTTTTTACGAAATTGGTGGATTTGAAAATTAATGATGTCGTTCTCGATCCGGCCTGCGGGACAGGTGCATTTCTCATCGCCGCAATGAACCGATTGATGGATGTCATTGATGAGTCGGACTTGGTCGACAAAGAAGAACGGATCGCAAAAATAAAAACCAACCAGCTCATTGGTTTTGAAAAAAACGCTACGATGTTCTCTTTGGCAATATCAAATATGCTCTTTAGGGGCGACGGGAAATCACATGTGGTCTACACAGACTTTTTTTCGGATGACGCCGATGATGAGATAGAAAGCATGAAAACCAATGGTATCGTTCCGACTATAGGATTTGTCAATCCCCCCTATGGAGGAAAGGATAATTCTGAAAACCCGACAAAAAAAGAAATACAATTTTTAATCAAAATGCTTGACACCTGTTCTCGTTTCGGAGTTATTATTGCCCCGCTAAGTACATATTTCAAGGAAAACACGGTCAGGAACAGCATCCTGAAAAAGCACACCTTGAAATTTGTTATCAATATGCCAAAGGATTTGTTTATGCCAAATGCCGCCACAAACACTGCTATAGCTGTATTCGAAACAAACAAACCCCACGGAACGCAGGAGGTTGTCTTCTATGATTTGGTTGATGACGGATTTGTATTATCAAAATCAAAGGGGCGGACAGATGCATATAATTCATGGCGAAAAATAGAAGATGAATTATTAACAAAGCTGGCAAATCCGGCGGATTTCATCGACAACACAACTGTTGTGAAAACGAAAATTTCCAAGGACGATGAATGGCTGATCCAGGCTCACGCAGCAACCGATTATTCAAATTTGACGCCTCAGTCTTTTGAAAAAGCCGTAAAGGAATATATGGTGTTTTCGGCAAAACGGGAATTCGGGATGCTTGATAAAGATGTTGACGAAATAGATCTTATCAACTTTTTAACCGACTACTATGCATAGGTCAAACAGATGAAGACAAAATTGTTTTCTTTCCCCTCGGTATTTGGGTTCAAGAGAGGCAAACGACTTGTAAAAGATGATCAGGCGGCAGGGAACGTCGCTTATATTTCATCAAAAAAGGACAATAACGGTATCGATAATTTCATTTCCCCTCCCGAAGACATGATTGTTTACAACAACAAAATGACTTTGTCGAACAGCGGAAGCGTTGGCATATTGTTTTATCACGACTACGATTTTGTGGCGTCCGATCACGTCACGGTAATCTGGGTGAAGGATGAATCAATAACGTTAACAGGAAATATCGCTTTATACCTGAAGCCAATAATTGAGTCGATGAAATATAAATATAATTTCGGCAGAGAAATCAGCGATGCCAGGCTGGGCAAAGAATTCATTGAATTGCCTGTGAAAGAAGACGATTCTCCCGATTGGGAATATATGAATGACGAAATATGCGAAATCATAAACAGGATGAAATTTGAGTCTGTTCGTTCAAAAAATAGTACCGGGGAATTCAATGTCGATTGCTGGGGCAAATTCAAAATAGGGAAGTTGTTTCCGAGGCTTGAATCCGGCAAGTGCGACAATGCCGGTCGTTTAATCGATGGTGATGATTTGTTCTATATCGGCGCGAAAAAGAAAGACCAGGGAGTCATAAAGAGAGTCTCCTACAATGAAGAGTTGGCGTCGGAGGGCAACTGCATGGCCTTTATTTGCGACGGGGACGGATCTGTAGGCTATTCAAACTTTATCGATTTTGACGAAATCATTGCTACTGTGAATGTGATGCTTGGATACAATCCTTTCATTAATAAGTATGTAGGATTATTCATAGCAACGGTATTGGATTTAGAAAGAACGAAATACTCATTTGGGCGAAAGTATAGGAGTCATGTTGCAAACACTGAAATCAGATTGCCGCAAACAATAGACGGTAAACCTGACTATGAGTATATGGAAAACTATATTCTATCTGCCCGGTTCGGAGATCGGATATAAAAATATCGGCTAAGGTTGTTTTTCGGGGTAGAGGCAGAGATCCGCGAGGATGCAGTCCTTGCAGGCGGGGCCTCTTGCGTGACAGACGCGGCGGCCGTGCCAGATGAGAAAATGATGCGTGGCGGACAGGCGGCCTTTGGGGATACGTCTGACGAGGGCAAACTCCGTCTTTTCGGGCGTTGGCTCCGCGCAGAGGCCGATGCGGTTGGCGACGCGAAAGACGTGCGTGTCGACCGGCATGCGCTCCTGACCAAAGCCAAAGGCCAGCACGACGTTGGCGGTCTTGCGGCCTACGCCGGGCAGCGTCGTGAGCAGGTCAAAGTCGCCGGGAACGACGCCTCCGTGCTTGTCAATCAATTCGCTTGACAGCCGAACGATGTTCGTGGCCTTCGTGCGGTAGAGCCCGATCGTGCGGATGACCGACTCGACTTCCCGGGCATCGGCGGCGGCCAGCGCGGCCGCATCGGGCCAGCGCCGAAACAGTTCAGGTGTCACCTTGTTCACCGAGACGTCCGTCGTTTGCGCCGAGAGTACGACAGCGATCAGCAGCTCCCACACGTTCTCATGGACGAGCGCCGTGCCCTCATCTTCGTAGACGCCCGCAAGCCGCTCAACCACCTCGGCCACCTTCGCCAGCGACAGAACCTTGCGCTTGCTCGGCTTTGCGCTCATGACTCGTACCGCAGGCGCAGCTGGCCGCAGGCGGCTTCGATGTCGGAGCCGAGGGAGCGGCGGATCGTTGCGGGTACGCCGCGCTCGCCGAGGATATCGCGAAAGCGCTGTGCGGTCTCGGCGCCGGAGCCGCGGCGATCTGCCTCCGCGCCGTTCAGCGGGATCAGATTGACGAGGCAGTTCATGCCGCGCAGCAGGGCCGCCAGCTCGCGGGCCTGCGCGGGGCTGTCGTTGAAACCGTCGATCAGGGTGTACTCAAACGTAGAGCGGCGGTGCGTCGTTTCATAATGCCTCTGTGTGGCCGCGACGACCGCGGCGACGCCGTAGCGCCCTGTGACCGGCATGATCTCACCTCGCAGTTTGTCGTTCGGAGCGTGCAGTGACACGGCAAGATTTACCTGCGGCAGTTCCTCAGCCAAGCGCCGTATGCCCGGCACGAGGCCGCAGGTGGAAAGCGTGATGGCTCGCCGTGACAGGTCGCGCCCATGGTCGTCAGTGATGTTTTCGATGAATTTTTTCACGGCGCCGAAGTTGTCAAGCGGCTCGCCGATGCCCATGAGGACAATGTTTTTCGCCAATGCGCCCGCCGCCCGTTCCGTCAAAATCACTTCGAGCGCCAATTCGGCCGGCGTGAGGTTTCGCTTGAGTCCCAGCTTGCCCGACGCGCAGAATTTGCATCCCATGCGGCAGCCGACCTGCGCGGAAATACAAACGGAGTTTCGGTCCTTATACTTCATAAAGACGGTTTCAATATAGTGCCCGTCGTCCGTGCCAAACAAATACTTGGTCGTCGAGCCGTCCGCAGAAGACAGGCTCTCCGCCAAAAACAGTCCGTCCGCCCGCGCGGTCTCAGCGAGGCGGGCGCGCGAGGCCGCCGGTATGTCCGTCATAGCGGCAAAGTCGTTTTCACCCTTCCCGTACAGCCACGCATAAAGCTGCTTCGCACGAAAAGGCCGCTCTCCCTGCCCGGCAAGGAAAGCGGTCATCTCCTCAAAACCGAGGTCGTATAGATTAGGGAAGTTCACGAATGGTCTTGATCACGACGGGCGTCTGCGGGTAGTCGCTTCCGTTCGTCTCGACGGCGGAGATTTCATCAACGGTATCCAGTCCCGAGACGACCGTCCCGAACGCCGCATACTGTCCGTCGAGAAAGACGGCGTCCGCATTCGTGATGAAGAATTGGCTGCTGGCGGAATTCGGACTTTGCGAGCGCGCCATGCTGATGACGCCGCGCACATGGCTGATCGGATTGGCCACGCCGTTTCCGGAAAATTCGCCCTTGATCTGCTCGTTCGAGCCGCCCATGCCCGTACCGTCCGGATCGCCGCCCTGGATCATAAATCCGGGGATGATGCGGTGAAAGGTGAGCCCGTCATAAAATCCGTCGTTCACCAATTTGAGAAAATTCTCAACCGTGACGGGCGCCGCCCCGGCATCAAGCTCAAGCGTGATCACCCCGCCGTTTTCCATCGTAATTTCTACAATTGTTCCATCTCCTTTCGCGCTATATCTGTCATTCGCCGGCTTGACCGGCGAATCCACAATACCTAAAGCCCCTTACGATTTGATTTCCTTGATGGTGCCGATGACGACAGGCTCCAGCGGGCGATCCTTGCTGTCCGTCGGAACGGCGGAAATCTCGTCGATCACATCCATGCCCGCGATGACCGTCCCGAATGCCGCATAGCCCCCGTCAAGATCGGGTCTGTCCGCATTGGTAATGAAGAACTGACTGCGCGCAGAGTCCGGATCTTGCTGCCGCGCCATACTGATCACGCCGCGCGTATGGCTGATCGGATTGTCCACGCCGTTTCCGGAAAATTCACCCTTGATATACTCCTCCGAGCCGCCCGTGCCGTTTCCTATCGGATCGCCGCCCTGGATCATAAATCCGGGGATGATGCGGTGAAAGGTGAGCCCGTCATAAAACCCCTCGTTCACCAATTTGAGAAAATTCTCCACCGTGATCGGCGCCGCCTCCGGATCGAGTTCGAGCGTGATCACCCCGCCGCTTTCCATCGTGATTTCTATGATCGGCCTGTCGCCGCTCCCCGCACCGGTCACATCGGCGCTCTCGGAAGGTTCACCCTCCTGCGAATCCGCCGGAATATCACCGGCCTCGCCCGGTACCACGGCTCCGACGTCTGTATCGGGCTCGGTTTGTGACATGGGCGTACAGGATGCCAACGCCATACAAAGCGCAAAAGCCGTCACCATGCCTATTATTGTACGAAAAAAACTATTCTTCCTCATCTGCTTCTTCCTCTTCATATTCTTCTTCATAATAATCTGTTTCTGCCGCCTCTGTGTCCTCTGCGAGGGCATCTTCTGCGGCTTCGGCGATGGCGTCTTCCTCGGCCCAGATGCGGCGTTCTTCTTCGCGGACGCGCCGGGCTTCCTCGTCTTTTTCGCGCTGGGCGGCCTGATCCGCGCGGATCTTGTTGCGCAGCGGCACGGCGATGGCCAGGACGACCAGCAGGAGAACCGCGGATATGATGGCTGTCGTCATATTAGGCATTTTTGTCGCCTCCGTTTGCGGCCGGGCCCGTGAGTGCGCGGGCAAGCTGCATCGTGTCGTTTCCGAGGGAAGCGACCGTCGTTTTCAGCTTGCCGAATGCGGCCTCGTCGCCCTCGGCGGCCGAATGTTTGACGGCAAGCTTTGCCTCGTAAATCAGCCGCTCGATATTTTCGTTGATTTCGGTGAGTTTGGCAAGCACGCGGTCCGCATCTTCCGCCTCCACATTGTTTTCGGGATTTGCGGCGATATCCGCGCCGCCGGATGCGGGTGCATTGTCTGTATCCAACAGCGCTTCGGCGCCGCCTGCGGCTACAGCAAAGGCGCTGACCTCGCGGACTACGATCGGCTGTAGGCCCAGCTGCTCACTGATCGTCTGCGCGAGCGCCTCCTTGGCCGCCGTTTCTCCGTGCACAAGAAAGAGCTGCCCCGGCTTTTTCGTGAACCCCCCGATCCATTCGAGCAGGCCGTCGCGGTCGGCGTGGGCAGAGAAGCCTTCGAGGCTGTGGATCTCCGCATTGACGCTGACATCCTCGCCAAAGAGCAGTACGCTCCGGGCGCCGTCCACGATCTTGCGGCCAAGCGTGCCTTCGGCCTGATAGCCGACGAAGACGACCGAGGTGCGCTTGTCCCACAGATGGTGTTTCAGGTGATGGCGGATGCGGCCGGCCTCGCACATGCCGCTCGCCGAGATGATGATCTTCGGCGCGGGATCGGAGTTGATCGCCTTGGATTCCTCCGTGCTGCGCGTGAAGACGAGTGTGGGGAAGTCGAGCGGGTCGTCGCCGGAAAGGATGCTTTGCCGGGCTGACTCGTCGAAATCCTGGATATTGTTTCGGAACACCTCGGTTGCGGCCGTCGCCATCGGGCTGTCGATATAGACTTTGATATCGCGCATGAGGTCGCCCGCCGGAGCGTTCTCGTAAAATTTGTTCAGTTCGTAAATCAGTTCCTGCGTCCGTCCGACTGCAAAGGACGGGATGACAATGCTCCCGCCGCGCGCCGCCGTGTTGCGGATGATCGCTTCAAGACGCCCCAATGAAACATCGCCGTCTTCATGCAGGCGGTTGCCGTAGGTGCTCTCCATGATGCAGACGTCCGCCGAGCGAACGGGCGTGGGATCGCGCAGGATCGGCCGCATCGTGACGCCGATATCGCCGGAAAAGACGAGTTTCGTCTCCTTTCCGGACTCCTTTGCCCATAATTCTACAATCGCCGAGCCAAGGATGTGGCCTGCGTCGACAAAGGAAAAGCGTATACCCGGGAGAGGTTCTACCGGCTGATCGTAGAGCACGGGCGTCACGTAGGCCAGCGAGGCTTCAGCATCTTCGGCTGTGAAAAGCGGCTGCACGAGCTGGTCGCCTTTGCGGCGGGCCTTGCGGTTTTTCCACTCCGCTTCCGTCTCGTGGATGTGGGCGCTGTCGCGCAGCATGACGGGCAGCAGGTCGGCCGTTGCCCGGCTCGCGTAGATGCGGCCGCGGAATCCGCGCTTGACCAGCAGGGGGATCCTGCCGCAGTGATCGATGTGTGCGTGGGACAGGATCAGCAAATCGATCTGCGCGGGGTCGAAGGGGAAGGCTTCGAAGTTTTGCGCGTCCTGTTTGGCCGAACCCTGGAACTGCCCGCAGTCAAGCAGGATCTTCGCCATGGCGTCGCCCTGCGTGCCGTTTCCGTCCACCTCGATTAGATGGCAGGAACCCGTGACCGATTCGGCGGCCCCGCAAAATGTGATTTCCATAAATATCTCCTTATTTACAAGCTATCATTATACCTGAATATCCTGTGATATACTACGGTAATATGTCATTCCCGCGAAGGCGGGAATCTCATATAATCACCATCTTTAGATTCCCGCCTGCGCGGGAATGACAGTGATGTTGCGCGGGAATGACAGTGATGTTGCGCGGGAATGACAAGTTATGACGGAGTGAGGAACCATGAGTAAATATACAAAAGAATTATACGAAAAGCTGATGTCTGCGCTGGCGGAGGGATGCCGGGCGGCTGTTCTGACGGTGTATGCGGCGGATGGCGGCATCGCAAAAACCGTCGTCAGCGAGGGAGACGGCGAGACCTCCGGCGATGCGGGCAATGCACCGGTCAGCAGTGCGGACAGTGCGGGCGGCAGCGTGTGGCGAGAGGCGCAAGGTCTCGCCTTGCGGGAAGGCGCTGTCACGGACGGGCCTGTGACGCATGTTTGGCAGGACGGGACGCTGACCGTGCTGGAACAGTATCAGCCCACGCCGCGTATGATCATCCTCGGCGGCGGACATATCGCCCTCGCGCTGTGCGAAATGGCGAAACTCGTTGACTTCGGAGTATTGGTCTTTGACGACCGGCCGATGTTTGCAAACCCCGAGCGCTTCCCAAAGGCGGATGAGGTGATTTGCGACGATTTCACGCGCCTCTTTGACCGCGTCAAGATCAGGCCAACGGACTTTGTCGTGATCGTCACGCGAGGACACAAGCACGACACCGAATGTCTCGAAGGTCTGCTGCGCGGAGAAAAGCCCTCCTACACAGGCATGATCGGATCGCGGCGGCGCGTTGCCATCGTGATGAAGCAGCTTGAAGCCGCCGGTTATGACAAAGAGAGGCTTGACGCGGTTCGTACGCCGATAGGTCTGCGCATCGGTGCGGTCACACCGCAGGAGATCTCCGTCTCCATAATCGCAGAGGTCATCCAGGTACGCCGGCTTGAGTGCGACGCGGCAGCGGATGCGGGCGCCGGTGCAGGATCCGGAGCCGGCGCCGATATTGAGACAGCGGCGGCCCTCGCACGGCGCGGCGAAGAGGCTGACGCCCTCATCACGATCCTCGAAACTCACGGCTCAGTTCCAAGGGAGACCGGTGCAAAAATGTCAATGTCCTACGAAGGCAATATCATCGGTACGATCGGCGGCGGCTGTGCCGAATCCGGCGTCATGCAGGACGCCCGCACAGTCATCCGCGATGGCGGCTGGCGCATCGTCACGGTGGACATGACGGACACGGCCGAGGAAGACGGCATGGTCTGCGGCGGGCAGATGTCCGCTTTGATTGAAAAATCTTGACAGAAATAGTCTAATTTTGAAACTATAAAAATTTTATAATATTTTTTAATCTTTTGTGTTTCAATTGCAAAAAATTGTGGTATATTACCAACATGAGACGCTGATACAAAATCAGCTCCACTCACAAAACAACCGGGTACCGCACTGAAAGACAACGGTGAAAAGGATTTCACCCCGGCAGGGAACTACGGTTCTTAACGCCCCATCTTTCCCCTTTCTGTTGCGAGTTTGCGCTTCCTGATCCGCTGTCGCGGTCCCGGTCCACCCACCTTAGTTCTCTGCCGGGTACCATTCATATTTTGATATAGAATTATCATTCACTTTTCTAATGTACATACATCGGGCGATGTCGCCCTATTTCACGTATTCTGCCAAGCTGCGGTACTCGGGCCGATCGCCGCGTTTTTTCATTTGCAGCGCCATCAGGAAGGCCTCGGCCGTGTCGACGCATGTCAGCACCGGCAGATTGCGCTCGATCGCGTAACGCCGGATCTCAAAGCTGTCCGTCCCCGGGTTGTTCGCGACCGTCGGCACATCGAGCACGATGGTGATCTGCCCATCCGCGATCAGCGCCTTTGCCTCTTTCGCGCCCGCCTCTGCGGCGTCGATGCCGTTTTCCTGCAAATACCCCAGTGTCCCGCCGTGCGACAAGATGGGAAAACCCTCGTCCGCATAGGCGCGCACCACCGCGAGAGACGCCTCGTTTTTGTCCGGATCTTTCAGGCGCACGTAGAAACTGCCCGCGAGCGGGATATGGACGCCGGAGGCGAGGAAACCCTTGTAACAAGCCTTTTCAAAAGTAGAATCCACGCCGAGCACCTCGCCCGTCGACTTCATTTCAGGCCCGAGCGCGATGTCTACGTCCGTCAGTTTCGCCCCCGAAAAGACCGGCACCTTCACGGCGACGAGATCCATCTCCGGATACAGCCCCGTTCCAAAGCCGCTGTCCTTCAGCGGCTGGCCGAGCATGGCGGCGATCGCAAGCTTCACCATCGGCACGCCCGTCACCTTGCTGATGATGGGCACCGTGCGCGAGGCCCGCGGATTGACTTCGATTACATAAACTTCTTTGCCGTCCCAGGCATACTGCACATTGACCAGCCCGACCACGCCGAGCCCGCGCGTGATGCGGTTTGTATAATCGACCAGCGTATCGGCCACCGACTGCGGGATCGTATGCGGCGGGTAAACGCTGATACTGTCGCCCGAATGGACGCCCGTCCGCTCGACGTGCTCCATAATGCCGGGGATCAAAATATCCGTCCCGTCGCTGATCGCGTCGACTTCGATCTCCTTGCCGAAGACGTATTTGTCGATGAGAACGGGATGCTCGTCGGACAGCGACACCGCCTCCGTCAGGTATTCGAGCAGTTCCTGATCTGAATACACCACCTGCATCGCCCGCCCGCCGATGACATACGAGGGCCGCACGACTAACGGATAGCCAAGCCGCGCCACTGCCTCAAAGGCGGCTTCCTTCGTCGTGACCGAGGCCCCCGGCGGCGTCTTGATACCCAGCCCCGCCAGGAATTCCGTCGTCTTTTCGCGGTCTTCCGCGAGGTCGATGCTCTCGAAGGAGGTGCCCAGAATGTTGATGCCGCGTCGGTCCAACGCCTCCGCGAGGTTCAGCGAGGTCTGCCCGCCAAACTGCAGGATGACGCCGTCCGGCCTCTCCTTCTTGATCACGTTCATCACATCGTCGATGTGCAATGCCTCGAAATACAGCTTGTCCGAAGTATCGAAGTCCGTGCTGACCGTCTCCGGATTGTTATTGATAATAATCGCCTCGTAGCCGAGTTCTTTGATAGCCCAAACGCCGCGCACACAGCAATAATCAAATTCAATTCCCTGTCCGATCCGTATGGGCCCCGAACCGACGATGAGGATCTTCTTTTCATCGGAAATCCGCGCCTCGTCTTCCGCATCAAAGCAGGAATAATAGTACGGGGTGCGGGCTTCAAATTCGCCGCCGCAGGTGTCGACCATCTTGTAGACCGGATAGATATCGTTCACGGCCCGGATATCGAGAAGCACCTCGCGTTTGGCGCCCGAAAGTTCGAGGATCTCGTTGTCCGTAAAGCCGATCTCCTCGGCCTCGTAGATGATGTCTGCGTTCAGCTTGCCCTTGGCCGCCTCCAGGGTCTTTTCCATCTTCACGATACGGTCGACCTTCGAAAGGAACCAGCGATCCACCTTCGTCAGTTCAAAAATGGCATCCCGCGTAAACCGCGGATCCGTGCCCTTGCGTTCGCGCCCGCGCCGCATCGCTTCGGCGATCGCAAAAATGCGCTCGTCGTCGCGCGCCTCAATCTTGGCAATCAAATCCTCGTCCGTCAGTTTCATGATCACAGGGACGCGCAACCCCTCAAGCTTGATCTCCAGACTCGTGATCGCCTTCAGCAAGGAGCTCTCGAAGGTCCGTGAAATGCTCATCACCTCGCCCGTCGCCTTCATCTGCGTTCCGAGCTGACGCGAAGCCGTCTTGAACTTGTCAAAAGGCCATTTGGGGAATTTCACGACACAATAGTCGAGCGTAGGCTCAAAACAAGCGCTCGTTTCGCCTGTCACGTAGTTTTTCAGCTCGTCGAGGCTGTAGCCCAAGGCGATTTTCGCCGCCAGTTTGGCGATCGGATACCCCGCCGCCTTCGACGCCAGCGCCGAGCTGCGGCTCACGCGCGGATTGACCTCGATAACGATATAGTTCGAGGTCTCGGGATCAAGCGCAAACTGCACATTACAGCCGCCTTCGATGTCGAGGCTGCGGATGATTTTCAGCGCCGCGTCGCGCAGCATTTGATATTCAAAATCGCGCAGCGTCTGAATCGGCGCCACGACGATGCTGTCGCCCGTATGCACGCCGACCGGATCGAAGTTTTCCATGCCGCAAACCGTGATGCAGTTGTCCTTCGCGTCGCGCATCACCTCGTATTCAATTTCTTTCCAGCCGGCCACCGATTCCTCGAGCAGGATTTGCCCGATTGCCGAATTTTCAATGCCGCTGGTCACGAGCGTATTCAGTTCTTCGTCATTTGTCGCGATGCCGCCGCCCGTACCGCCCAGCGTATAAGCCGGCCGGATAATGACCGGATAGCCCACCTCTGCCACAAAGGCGCGGCACTCCTCTATACCATGTGCGATAATGCTGCCGGGGATCGGCTCTCCGATCTCGCGCATCAAAGCCTTGAATTCCTCGCGGTCCTCCGCGCGCCGGATGCTGTCGCGGTTGACGCCGAGCAATTCCACGCCGTATTTGGCGAAAACGCCCTTTTCTTCCAGCTCCATCGCCAGATTCAGTCCGGTCTGCCCGCCAAACCCCGCCAGCACCCCCTCTGGCCGTTCCCGCGCAATGATCGCCTCCAGCGCCTCATCTGTCAAAGGTTCCATATAGACCTTGTCCGCGATCCCCTCGTCCGTCATGATGGTCGCGGGATTGGAGTTGACCAGCACACACTCAATCCCCTCTTCGCGAATGGCCTTGCAGGCCTGCGTCCCCGCATAATCAAACTCAGCCGCCTGCCCAATAATAATAGGCCCGGACCCAATCATCAAAACCTTCTTCAAATTCTCACGCTTCGGCATTTCTAAACCTTTCCATCACTCTGTACCGTAAATATGAATTGAATTGTCGAATTCCTCGCACTTTTCGCAGAATAGACCCCCTCTATTACGCGAAAAGTGAGACTTTTTCGACATTACTTCTTATACTCCCACACCATCTTTACGAATCGGTCGAACAGGTACTGCGAGTCGTTCGGTCCCGGCGAGCCTTCCGGATGGTACTGCACCGAAAAGATCGGCAGCGTCTTGTGCCGCATCCCCTCGACCGTCCCGTCGTTCAGATTCAAATGCGTGACCACCATATCCTTGACCGTAACACTATCCGCGTCCACCGCAAAACTGTGGTTCTGACTCGTGATTGCCGACTTCCCCGTTTCGAGGTCGATAACCCCGTGATTGGCTCCGCGATGGCCGAATTTCAACTTATACGTGCGCCCGCCCGCCGCCAGCGCGATGACCTGATGTCCCATACAAATCCCAAAAATCGGCAGTTTCCCCAAGAGTTCGCGCGTCGTCTGCACGCCCAATTCGCAGGCCTCGGGGTCCCCCGGCCCGTTCGACAAAAAGAGCCCGTCCGGCGCCGCCGCCAGGATTTCCGCCGCCGTCGTCCCGTAAGGAAAGAGCGTGACCTCGCAGCCGCGATCCGTCAGCCCCGTGAGGATATTGCGCTTGATGCCAAAGTCCAATACTGCGATCCGAAGCCCCGCACAATTTGTCATTCCGGCCGCCGAGCCGGAATCCACACCCCCGCATACCGTACGCTCCCGCACCCCGGCCTCGCGCATATAATCCGTCCGCAGCGCCGTCTGCGCAATCAGTTCTTTCGCGCGCTCCCGCGAAATCCCCTCGTTGGAAATGACGCATTTAATCGTCCCCTCCGTCCGAATCTTCTTCGTAATCGCGCGCGTATCCACATTATAAATCCCCGGCACGCCCTGCCGCTCAAGCCACTCCGACACCGTCATCACACTCATCCGGTTGCTCGGCCGAAACGTGATATCCCGCGTCACAAACCCAAACGCATGGATCCCCGCCGACTGATCGTCAACCTCGCTCACCCCATAATTCCCAATCAGCGGATACGTCATATTGATGACCTGCCCCATATAACTCGGGTCCGTCAAAATCCCCTGATACCCCGTCATCGAAGTATTAAACACCAACTCCCCCACATTCGTAGCCGCCGCCCCAAACCCCTTGCCCCGGTAAACAGAGCCGTCCTCCAAATAAAGCAGTCCATCCATAAAGTCCATCCTCTTCCTACAATAATTCTTTTCTCATACCACAGTGCAATACTGCATGCACCATACACCACACAAACTCCGGCACTCCGCACACCAAAATCAGCATTCAAGCCCGTGACATAAACAGCAATGTATAATTATACATTGCTGTTTATGATTATGCAATATGGCGATTGCTCCATTGCCCCAAAAAAGAAGAGGCGCATCATCAAGCGTGGATTGCGGCTCGGCGGCCGCAATGACAGCGCCGACCCTCTTGTCATCCCGGGCGCCGACCCGGGATCCAGCGCCCATCACCACCTCTGTCATTCCCGCGAAGGCGGGAATCCACAATCCCCGCTACTGCTGCCCCTTCATCAGCCGCCGCCTCATCACAGCAGCCGCAATCAGCGCCGCCAGCGCCGCGGCCATCAGCACGATCCACAGCGTCAGATCCATATCGTCAGCCGTCTGCGGCGCCGCGATAGACGGGCCCGTCGCAGGATCTTCGCCCGGAGGAGTTTTCTCCGGCTGCCCCGGCTCCTTAGGATCTTTCGGATCGGTCACGGCCGTGCGCTTCACAACGATATCCGCGCGCCCGCTTTGCGTCGCGAGAGCATCCGTGAAGTACACCTCGACATTGTGCTTTCCGTTCTCAAGCCTGTCAGAGAATGCAGCCGG
>JAISJT010000063.1 GCA_031261395.1 Eubacteriales Family XIII. Incertae Sedis bacterium | reverse complement strand
GGTGTGCGTGCGGATTTGGATGCTTACGATCATATGCATGCGGTGCGCAAAATCCAGCATTTTGTGGTGGAGGATTTGTCCAACTGGTATCTGCGGCGGTCGCGCCGGCGGTTCTGGGGGAGTGAAACCACGGACGACAAGGTCGCGGTCTATCTGACGACGCATACTGCTTTGGTGACCGTAGCGCTCCTGATGGCGCCGATCGCTCCCTTCCTTAGCGAGGAGATTTATTTGAATTTGACGGACGGCGGCGTTGCCTCCGTGCATTTGGCTGATTTTCCGGTGGCGGACGAAGCCGCGAAGGATGCGGATCTCGAAGAACGCATGGGCCTCGTACGCGATTTGGTCAGCCTTGGCCGCGGCGTGCGCGAGAAGGAACGGCTCAAGGTGCGTCAGCCCCTGCGCGCGGTCTATGCGGACGGAGTGTTGGAAGGCTGTATCGGGCCCATGACAGATCTCATCAAAGATGAACTCAACGTCAAGGAGGTCGTCTTCCTGAAAGATACGTCGGCCTATATGGACTATCAAATCAAACCCAATTTCAAGGCGGCCGGTCCGGTGTTCGGAAAAAATATGAAGGACTTCGCGGCGGCGCTCGCGTCCATGCCTGCGGCTGAGACGGCAGGGCTGGCCGCGGCTTTTTCCGGTGGCGAAAGCGCCAAAGAAAGCGTCACGGTCCTTGTCAATGTCGGCGGGCGGGACGTTCCGGTGTCAGCCGAATTGGTTGACATCAAGGTGAGCGCGAAAGAGGGCTTTGCCGTCGCGATGGAAAACGGCAATTTTATTATCGTCGATACGTCGCTGGATGCGGAACTGATACAGGAAGGACTCGCGCGGGAGTTCGTCAGCAAGGTCCAGCAAATGCGCAAAGCGGCCGGATTGGAAATGATGGATCGCATTGAGATCTTCTACAGCGGCGACGCGGATGTCGCGGCGGCGGTCAGCGGCGAGGGGTACGGCGCCTATATCGCGCGGGAGACTTTGGCCGACCGTGTTGCAGAAGACGCGGATGCGGCGGCGGATGCGGCGGATGCCTTCGACCTGAACGGACACGAGACGAAGATCGCGATTCGGAAGGTAGTATAGTGCTTCTGGATTCCCAGGGTTACGTTCGCCTGCGGCTCACCGCCGGCTGCGCCGTCGCCCGGGAATGACAGAGGGAAAGGCGGGAAAGACTTATGGGACAGATCAATGTGATTGAAACAACGCTTCCGGGCGTGCTCATCGTTGAGCCTAAGGTTCACGGCGATCAGCGGGGCTGGTTCTATGAGGCTTATTCCAAGCGCGACTTTGCTGCGGCCGGCATGGGCTATGACTTCGTGCAGGACAACCGCTCGTTTTCGGCGCTGCGCGGCACCTTGCGCGGCATTCATTTCCAGCGCGGTGACGCGGCCCAGGCAAAACTCGTCTGGTGCGGGCAGGGCGCCGTCGTCGACATCGCCGTGGATCTCCGGCGCGGCAGCCCGACCTATCTGCAATGGGAAGCCGTCGTGCTCTCCGATGAAAACCGCCGCCAGTTCATGATCCCGCGCGGCTTTGGCCACGCCTTCCTGACGCTCACCGACGACGTAGAGTTTTGCTACAAAGCCGATAATTTCTACAACTACGATGCAGACGGCGGCATACGCTTTGACGACCCCGATATCGCCGTAGACTGGGCGCAGTGGGGCTTCATCCCCACCGAAGAAGGCTTCTACGATGAGATCATCCTCTCCGACAAAGACAAATCCGCGCCCTTCGCAAAGGACGCGGATACGGAATTTATATTTGAAGGTTGAGGGCCATCCGTTCTCCTATGTAATATCTTCATCGATCACTCTCCGGGAAAACCGTGTGGCAAAAGCCGTAGCATCCGCTTCGCTCTCAAATGCCTCGATGTCAACCCTCTTGACCTTTGTTTCATAGGGGAAACCGCCTTCGGCATTAAAAGAAGCGATAAACATCCTGAGCGCATCCGAAGGCGTGGTACCAAGCGCTTTTGTAATCGCCCGGAACTTCCGGCTTTGGCCCTCATCTATTCGCGTTGCGATTTGCACAGTAGCCATCTCAAACCTCCTTAAAGTCTTATATGCTATTCTGCTATCATAATATAACATTTGCTATCATTTTGCAAGCAATTGTGATTTTTTCGATTGTTTTCTTCCGCCGACTTGTAATACTTCCCTCCCTATTCGGTGAATTTCGCCTTCTGTTCGTAATCCAAGCCCAAATATGGCCAGAAATACGAACAGAACGCCATTTTCACCAAATTGACCACCTCAAATCGGTGAATTTCGCGTTCTGTTCGTAATCTAAGCCCAAATACTGCCTGGAATACGAACGGAACACCTTTTTCACCAAATATAGTGAGCTGTTGCATCCGGTTGGTGTTTGTTCAGGTGTATAAAATGGTTGGATGCCTGGGTATACGGGCTTGATGGCTGATGGGTGGGGGTGTGAGGTTTGTTGGCATGGCGTATTTGCCGGGGATGCGAAAAAGTTTGCGGGCGACTTGTGATTGCAAAGAAACATGGACAGTGAGTGGCCGGGCGGGCTTTTGTTGTGTGCGGATCGGGGGTGTGAAGAAATATGGTATGGTGAAGTGGCAGAGAAAGGAGAATAAGTGATGCCGCCGTCAGATGAAAAACATTATACTTATGAAGATTATGCTTCGTGGCCGGATGATGTTCGGTATGAACTGATCGAGGGTGTGCCGTATATGATGTCACCCGGGCCGTCGCACAGTCATCAGAAGATATCCGGAGCACTTTTCAACCAATTATACAATTATCTCGACGGAAAACAATGTGAAGTGTATGCTGCGCCGTTTGACGTTCGGCTGAATGCCGACGAGGAGGACGATACGGTCGTGCAGCCTGATATTTTGGTCGTTTGCGATCCGGAGAAACTTGACGAGAGGGGGGTGAAGGGCGCTCCCGACTTCGTTGTTGAAATCTTGTCCCCGTCCACGGAAAAATTCGATGCGCTTGTGAAGCTGAAACTATATCGCAAATACGGCGTGAAAGAATACTGGATCGTCAATCCTACGGCGAAAGTGGTCACGGTTCACTTGCTTAGGGACGGTGAATATGTAACAGCCGCCTATGGGGAAAACGACGTCGCGCCGGTGGCGATACTGAAAGACTGCGGGATCGATTTGGCGAAGGTCTTTGCGTAACGTTAAATGGCGGCGGCTTCCGCCAGCATTTTGATGCGGATGTTTAGGGCGCGGCATAGGGCGTCGCGGCGCTGCTCGTCGATGTAGGCGCTCTGTTTCAGGATTTCCGAAACTTCTTCGTCTGCATCTTGCAAGGCGGAAAGGTCAAGCCAGCTAAAATCTGTAACGAGTTTGATTTGCTCTCCGTGTTTGCTGCGGAAGGGCTTGCTGTTTGCCTCCGCGCGCGCAAGGATCATGTGCGTTGCCACATCATGCCACAAGGATGTTCCGGTATCATAGATGGGTGCCGCCCCGATCCATTCGAGTGTTTCCGCATGGCGCACCACGCCGAAATTGTTGAAATGGCGATCGGTATTCGCCATAAGGAAGTCGATGGCGATCATGCGATCGAGCTGCTCCCGGATGCCGGGGATGCCCAACGCCTTGCAACGCTCCATATAATGCTGATACTCGGAAAGATGCCCCGGCCTCTTTCCCGTTTCCCGGATATACCATGCGCTGATGAGCTCGGTGTCTGCTCCGATAAAATCCTCGCATACGCTGAGTGGTTGGTCTGCGTCCCACTGCAAAGTATAGGCGGTATGCGGTATTTGAAGCCGGTCCATCAAGATACCGGCGATCACTTCGTTCAGCGGCTCCTGATACGCCGGGCCGCTGCCGCCTTTGACAAGCATGCGCCTCCCGTCGGCGATGATCCATTTTTTCTTCAGCCAGCCGTCAGAGGTATTGTCAGGCGACATGAGGTCGAGATCATCTCCCGCAGCCTTGCCAAACAGCGCGTTGCCCACGTCTTCCGAAAATTTGTTTTCAAAGAAATTGACGTCGCTCCAGGCGAGGTCTTTTGCTTTCGGGCGTACCCAATACTGGTCGGAAAGCGATAGGCCGAAGCATTTTGTCAGCAGCAGGCCGGGAGAGGAAATGCGCATGGCTTCCAGCGCCTCCCTGAGCCCTGAGCGGCTGGCCGGGATCGCCCGCGACGTCCACCAATCGTTGAGAAATTTCCGATCCGCGCGTCCGTCTTTGAACGGCGTTCCGACAGGCAGATGCTCCGGCGCGAATATCTCTGCGATCCGGGAGATGGCGTTGGTGGCGCTATCAATCGTCAGATCACAGACCGCGATATTTTTGTGCATCAAAAAGTAGTCCATGAAATAAGTATAACACCACATTTCGCACAAAACCAAATCCGCGCCCTTAGGGAAGGACGCGGATACGGGATTCACTTTTTCGGTCTGAGACCCTTACGATCTCGACCTATACCTATACCTATACGCCGAAGACTTCCTTGATGGAGGCTTCGAGGGCATTCAGGAACCAGTCGAAGTCCTCGTTCGTGGTGGTGATGTTCGGATAGACACGCAGGATCGTATCGTCGTTGATCGACGTCATGACCTGAATGAAGTGTTTCTGTGCGAGGACCTGACCGACGCCGTTGGCGTTGGCGCCGAGCTTGAGCCCGATCATATAGCCTCTGCCGCGGATCTCGAGGATCTCGGCCGGATACTTTTGCTGCAAGGCACGCAGACCGTCCCAGATGTATTTGCTCTTTTCGCGTACCTGTCCGGGTACGTCGTTTTCGAGCAGATACTGGAGGGAAGCGAGCGCTACTGCTGCGCTGATGTTGTTGTCCTGATAGGTCGCCGTATGCATCATGGCGCTGTCGAAGTCGCCGTAGGCCGCCAGATAGAGCTCGTTTTTCAGCTGTACGCCGGACACCGGAAGAGCGCCGTCGGAAATCGCTTTCGCGAAGGTGAATGCGTCGGGCACGAGACCTTCATAATACTGATGCGCCCAGAGATATCCTGTACGGCCCGAGCCGGCCTGCACTTCGTCGATGACCATGTACACGTCGTACTTGTCGCAGAGTTTGCGAATATCGGGGAGGTAGTTGTCCGGAGGCGTTACGACGCCGCCTTCGCCCTGGATGGGCTCCGCGATGAAGAGGATACAGTCACCTTTTTTGAATTCTTCTTCAGCCGCCGCCGCGTCACCGTAAGGTACGTAGGTATGACCCGGCATCGGCTGCTGCCAGCGCTGCCAGATGTCCTTGCCGCCCGTGAAGACCGAACCTTCGGTCTTGCCGTGGAAGGAGTTTGTCGTGGAGATGATGCGTGTCTTGCCGGTCTTCGTGCGGGCCGCCGCGATACGGCAGACTTTCAGCACAGCTTCGTTGGCTTCGGAACCGCCGCCGCCGTTGATGATGGTGCGCGTGAGTTCGGGTGTGACGAGACTCATATTGTGCGCGAAGGCTGCCGTGACCTGTTTGAGACACATCGGATCCATGGTCAGGGGCTTGGTGTCGAGATATTTGCGAATGCTGTCGATGATGACGGGATTGTTGTGACCGAGCAGATAGACGCCGACGCAACCGATGAAGTCAAGACGCTTGTTGCCGTCGCCATCCCAAAGATAGCAGCCTTCGGCTTTCTTGATGTGGAAGGTCAGCCCGCCGCCCAGTCCCATTTTGGTTCTGAACTCGTTCATGTGATTGATCTGGTACTTCGTGACGGTCTCGGTGTCGAGCGCGAGCGCATCGTCGAGGGTTGCGAATTCCGGATACAGAGATTTGATGTTTGCCATTGTTTTTCCTCCTTTTCAATGACTGAGAAATATTTTGTGCCGCTATAGCGATGCGGCTTTTTGACGTTTCCCCGGGCCGGTTTCGTTGAGCTTGGCTGCAAAGATGATGGCGATGATGTGGAAGAGGCCCAGAATGAGCATGCTCCACTTGTATCCGTAAGCAAGCTGTGCGTTTTCGCCCACGATAGTACTCGCTTCGATCAGGTTCGTTGCGAGCAGACCGCCGACGACCGGCATGATGAGGCCTGCAACATAGCCGCATGACATCAGTGTAGCATAGCTGGCTGCGACTTTGGATGCGCTCGTGCCCTTCATCTCGGTCGGAACAAGGAAGAATGGTGACATCCATCCGCCGTTGCCGAGACCAAAGAGCGCCATGCCGATGATGATGCCAAAGGCGGAGAAGTCAGCGGTAAAGCAGGCAAGCACGATGCCAGCCAATTTGATGACCTGACACCAGAAAATAACGGGCTGACGTCTCCCGGTCGCGTTCGTGATCACGCCTCCGAGAATGACTCCGACGACGCCGAAGAGCGGGAAGGCGATGGCCGCCCAGAAATTGGCCTGCACCTCGCCCATTCCGCCGGCGCTCATCAGCCAGAGCGGCAGCACGGTGGCAATATACATATACATCATGAAGTCGCAAATAAAGCAGATCAGCATAAAGCGCGTTTCCTGGCGGATGAAGGGCCAGGCAAAGACATTCTCCTTTTTGCCGGTGTCCGCCTCGGTCGTACCGAGAAAGCGTTCTTCCTCTGCGGCAATATCGATATTGTCTGCGCTCTTGCGCATGAAGATGAGCCAGATTGCAAGGACCGCTACGAGGATGAAGCCCGTGAAGCCATAGCCGAAGTTCCAGCCTGCTTCCATTCCGGCTTCTCCGCCGTAAGCGGCGCCGACTATCGGCAGCCACGCATAGCTGACCAAAGCGCCGAGCAGAGGCAGGAGACCGTTGAGAGTGACCATGAGCTGACGGCCTTTGGGCCGGAACCATTTCATGAAAGCGGACCCGAAGGCCGGTATGCTAAAGCCGAAGCCGAGTCCATAGATGACGCGGCCTGCAAGGAAGATTCCGTATTTGTTGCTCGGTACAAAGACGAACAAGACGCCTATCGCCATGATGATCATCGCCAGAGAAAAGAGATGCCTTGCGCCGATTTTCTGCTCGAGCCAGGTACCGAGATAATTGCCGGGTACGGTCGTCGCAAAGATGATGGACATAGACAGGTTGATGACGGATTGATCGAGCACTGCGTCCAGGCCAAAGAAAGAGATGATCGAAGGCATGAACGGCGCCGGCGTCGTGTTGTGTGCATAGCCGATGGTGCCGCCGACCAGCAAGAGGACGGCGATGAGACCGGCGGGCAGATATTTGCCCTTCATATAGTCTTTGATGTCGGCGTCGAGCGGGGTGAGCGTTGTTGGTGGATTCGCCAAGATAGACCTCCTCTGTCAGCAGTTTGGTATTATTAGAAAATTCTAAAAGTTATGCAATTAATCCGATAGTAATAAACGGAATAATTCGACGATTCCGCAGAAAACAGGCGGATTCACGTCTTTGCGCCGTGACGACAGGGATGACACATAGTGGCAAAATCAGTTGTTTCGCGGTATAATATTGCAGGAATTACTCAATAAAGAATGAGAGAGATGAAATGGAGCAGGAAAAGGAAAGACATCCGATCGAACAGCCCTATTTGTACAATAAGGTTCAAGAATACAAAAGCAAGGTCGTTCAGGGCGATGTTTTCTTTGAACAGTTTCATGTCGGACAGGAGGACGCTCCCGTAGTCTTGATTCCCGATTTGAGGGATGCGCTCATTTTCGAGATCGACGCTGATAGCATTGCCGGCCAATATTATGGTATACACGACGAACCGAGAAAATTGGTTTTTCGTGCCGGGGTGACATATTTCAATGTGAATGTAGGGCCGGGGAAGGGCTTCGAAAGCAAAAAATTATTTGTGAATCAGGTCGTGCCTCTGCACGCATTGGACGAGGCGTTTGCCGTATTTGATTTTGATGATTTTCGCGCGGCTGACTTCGAACGCCGTACTTGTCAAGTCATTGACTTCATCGAAAAAAATATTCGCATGACGGATTGTGATCACATCCTCCGCGTGCTTGACTACTATGTTTCAGAAGGTTATGGCGTCACACTTGATGAGGCGGCGAGGCACTGCGGTTACAGCAGCCGGCAGATGCGCAATATTTTCCGCGCACAGATAGGCATCAGCCCAAAGCAAGCGGTTCAAATCATGCGTTTTCAGCACGCGCTGCGCGAAATGGCGCACGGAGAAACCAAGATGAAGGATCTTGCCCAGCAATTTTTGTTCTATGATGAGGCGCACTTCGATAAATATTTCAAAAAATATGCCTTCGACGTCTCGCCCAGCCGATTTGCAAAAAGCATAGGCCGCATGGATTAAACAAGCTTTTCGTTTGACAGGAGAAGATCACGATGAAAAATGACCGTTACGATACCTATACAAACCCCTTGACCGAGCGCTATGCGAGTGCGGAAATGATCCGGCTGTTTTCGCCGCGTGTCAAGTTTGAGACCTGGCGCACGCTGTGGATCGCTCTGGCCGAGGCGGAGAAAGAGCTCGGGCTTCCGATCACTGACGAGCAGATCGCTGATTTGAAAAAATATGAGCATGATGTCGACTTCAAAGCCGCCGAAGCGCGAGAGAGAGAAGTCCGCCACGATGTGATGGCGCATGTCTACGCCTATGGCAAGCAGGCCAAATTGGCAGCGCCCATCATTCATCTCGGCGCGACGAGCGCCTATGTAGGCGACAACACGGACATCCTCGTGATGCGGCAGGCGCTGGGTCTTGTCTCCCGGGAAATCGCGGATCTCTTGCAGAGTCTGTCGAAATTCGCATTGAAGTACAAGGATCTGCCGACGCTGGGGTTCACGCATTTTCAGCCGGCTCAGCCTACGACGGTCGGCAAGCGCGCGGCGCTGTGGATGCAGGACTTCTTGCTCGACTACAATGCCATTGCCGGGCTGGCGGGCACGCTGCCGATTCGCGGCGTCAAAGGCACGACGGGAACGCTTGCGAGTTTTCTCGAACTTTTCGAAGGGAATGAGGCCAAGGTCAAGAAACTCGAAAAATCGGTTGCAAAAAAAATCGGCGGCGGGAGGGCCCTGCCGGTCATTCCTCTTTCGGGACAGACCTATACGCGCAAATTAGACTACGAGGTCTTGTCCCTGCTTTCGGCGCTGGCGCAGTCTGCGTCGAAGATGGCGACCGACATTCGTCTGCTTCAGCATTTGAAGGAAGTGGAAGAGCCTTTTGAAAAGAAACAGATCGGCTCATCGGCTATGGCGTACAAACGCAATCCGATGCGTTCCGAGCGGGTGTGCTCGCTGGCGCGCGTGCTGATGCAGGCTCCGCAGGTGGCGGCCGCGACGGAAGCAGCTCAGTGGTTTGAACGGACGCTCGACGACTCGGCCTGCCGGCGCATCGCGATCCCCGAAGCCTTTATGGCGGCCGATGCTATCCTTCTGATCCTCCGCAATATCGCGGAGGGACTCGTGGTGAACAAAAAAGTCATCGAGACGCATCTGATGGCGGAGCTGCCGTTCATGGCGACGGAAAATATCCTGATGGCGGCTGTCAAGAAGGGCGGCGACCGTCAGGAGCTTCACGAGCGCATCCGCGAACACGCGCAGGCGTCGGCGGCGGAAGTCAAGACCCATGGCCGCCCAAACGATCTGCTTGAACGCATCGCGGCCGACCCGGCTTTCGGGCTGACGAAGGGCGAGACCTACGGTCTGCTCAAGCCGGAGCTCTACACCGGCATGAGCGCGAGGCAGGTCGAGGATTTCGTAGAAGAATATATTCGCCCGATCACGCGCGGGAAACGCGCCGCCAAGGCGGAGCTGAAAGTATGAACACTTGGATGGAGGAGAAATGTCGAAGGCAGCCGAAGTATTAGCAAACAGCAGAAAGATCGTGATCAAAGTCGGCAGCAATGTGCTCGCCGGCGATGACGGCGTATTGGACAGATCGCGGGCGGCGGATATCGCTCACCAGGCGACGGCGCTCATGGACGCCGGCAAGCAAGTCATCATAGTCAGTTCGGGCGCGGGCGCGAGCGGCGCCGGCGCCCTTGCCAGACTTTCCCGCAAAAACGATATTCATTACAAGCAGGCCTTGTGTGCGGTGGGTCAGGTCGAATTGATGCTGGCCTACAAGGAATATTTTGCGCAAGGCGGCCGGCCGGTTGGCCAAATCCTCCTGACCTCGGAAAATTTCGCCGACGAGGTCAGCGCCCTGAACATCCGCAACACGCTGTTCACGCTGATCGACGAGGGCGTGCTCCCCATCATCAATGAAAACGACAGCGTGAGCACGCGCGAGTTTTCCTTCGGGGACAACGATCACCTGGCGGCGCTGACGGCTATGCTCTGGAGCGCCGACCTGCTCATCATCATGAGCGACGTAGACGGCGTCTTCAATACGAGCCCCAAGATCGACCCAGACGCCTGGCTCATCGAAGAAGTTATGGACACCGATACACTGACCGGCACGATCGTGACGGGCGGCACAAGCAGCTTTGGCACGGGCGGCATGGACTCCAAAATCGAGGCCGCGCGCGAGGCCGGCGCCTACGGGATCCCGATGCTACTCGTCAACGGCAAGCGCAGGAACGTGATCGCCGATGTCGAGGCAGGCGGCCGCTGCACCGTCTTTGTTCCTCAATAATTCAAGGAGAATACGAAAATGAAAATCGGTTTTATCGGCGCGGGAAATATGGGCGGTGCACTCGCCAAAGGCTATGCTTCGTCGCTGTCCGCAGACCTGTCAACCGGTTTGATTGACAGCATAATCGTATACGATGCAGACACAGACAAGGTGACGGCGCTGTCCGCATTGCCGGCCGTACAGGGGGCAAGCAGTCTGGCTGACCTGTACGCGAAAGCGGATGCCTTGGTTCTCTGCGTGAAACCTCAAATGATCGATATCCTGCTTGACGAAATCGCATGGTTTGCACCCGATGCGGGCGGCAAATTGGTGATTTCCATCGCGGCCGGCGTCAGTATCGGTCACCTGCAGACAAGACTCGGCGAGGGCACAAAGGCGGTCCGCGTCATGCCAAATACCCCTGCGATGCTCGGAGCCGGTATGAGCGCGCTGTCCGAAGGCGCAGCGCTTTCTGCGGCCGATCGGGAGACGGCGGAAACCCTGTTTGCTTCCGTCGGAAAGACCGTGTGGGTCACAGAAGACCTCATGGATATCGTCACCGGCATCAGCGGATCATCGCCTGCCTATGCCTATATGTATATCGAAGGCCTTATCAATGCCGGCGTTGCCGGCGGTCTGACGCGCGAGGCCGCGACACTTCTGGCGGCGCAGTCCACCCTCGGCGCGGCCAGGATGGCGCTCGAAAGCGGTACGGATCCGCTGCAGCTTCGCCTCAACGTCTGCAGTCCCGGCGGCACCACGATCGAAGCCGTGAAGGTCCTCGAAGAGGCCGGCCTCACGGATATTATTGAAAAAGCCGCCGCCGCTGCCGCCGTCAAATCCAAAACAATGACGAAATAGTCCCTTTCCGGCGCAGAGAAAAATATTATTCTTGACAGAGGACGGAATCGGCTGTACCATTAAACATGGTAAACATATATGTTAAATAAGTTATATACAGGTGATGAAGTTCGTGCATATCTATGACATGGTTGGAAATACACCCTTGCTGGAGCTTGAGAATATTTCAAGGCCCTATGGCGGCGTCCGGATTTTGGCGAAGGCGGAGTTTGCCAATCCGAGCGGTTCGGTCAAGGACCGCGCAGCGAAAGCCATGCTGAAGGACGGTATAGACCGGGGTCTTCTCACAAAAGACAAGGCGGTGATCGACGCCACGAGCGGCAACACCGGCATCGCCTATGCCATGATCGGCTCGGCCTTGGGCTACAAAGTCATCTTGTATATGCCGGCCAACACGAGTCTTGAGCGCAAAGGGATCATGCGCCACTTCGGCGCCGAGATCGTCGAAACGGATCCTTTGCAAAGTTCGGACGGAGCGTTTCTGGCCGTGCAAAAAGCGGTCGGCGAGGACCCGGACAAATACTTCTACCCCGATCAGTATAATAATCCTGCAAACCCCCTTGCTCACTACAACGGCACGGGCCGCGAGATCTGGGAGCAGACAGACCACCAAATTTCCCATTTCGTATCCGTAATGGGGACGTCGGGCACATTCACCGGCACGTCCCGGAGACTGAAAGACGAAAATCCGAAGATCAAAACAATTGCGGCTCAGCCGTCGTCGCCGTTTCACGGTATCGAGGGAACCAAGCATATGGGCTCGACGATCACGCCGGGAATTTTGGATCCGCGCCTGCAGGACGATTTGATTGAGGTCGAAACCGAGAGCGCCTATGAGATCACGAGAAGGCTCGCGCTCGAAGAGGGGATCTTTGCCGGCATTTCTTCCGGAGCGAACGTGGCAGCGGCGATGAAAATCGCGGAGACTGCCCCGAAGGATGCTGTGATCGTCACTGTCTTGTGCGACAGCGGGTCGCGGTATACGACGGATCGGTTTTGGGAACCCGTCGAGCCTGAGCTCGGGTTCGACTGGAAGATATGAGGATAGGAAAGGCGAAATGATCAGCATTACGAAACAAGTTCAGGATCGGATCAACGCAGAGGGCGAAAGGGACTATCCCAACGAGACGTGCGGATTTCTTTTGGGCAGAATCGAGCGAAATGACGTCCGCGAGAGCGATGACATCATCCCTGTCGTCAACGCGCGCGAAACCGAAGAGGCCTATCACCGCTTTGTCATCCTGCCGCAGGATTTCCTGAAAGCCGAGCACGAAGCCTTGGCCAAGAATAAAAATATCATCGGCATCTATCATTCGCACCCCGACCACCCGCCGATCCCGTCGGACTATGATCTGGAGCACGGGCTGCCGTTCTATTCGTATCTCATCCTTTCGGTGAAGGACGGAAAAGCGGACAAACTGACCAGCTGGAGACTCGAAAACGACAGAAGCGGGTTTGCCGCAGAGGAACTAAAGGTATAAAGGAGGAGGAGAAAGTTATGGCAAAGGTATTGATTCCTACGGCGCTGCGGGCGTTCACGGACGGCAGCAGCGAAGTGGAGGGCGCCGGGAAGACGGCGGGCGAAGTGATCACGGCGGTGACGGAAAGTTATCCCGAGATCCAAAAGCATTTATTCGATGAAGAAGGCAAACTGCGGTCTTATGTGAATGTGTTTATCGGCGACGAAAATATCCGCAATCTCGGCGGGCTGGACGCGCCGGTGCATGAGGGCGATGTCGTCACGCTCGTTCCGGCGATCGCGGGAGGGCGTCCATGAGCCTGACGGAAAGCATCATTCCCGATGACCGCGTGGACAAACTCACCAACGAGGAGATCTCGCGTTACAGCCGGCACCTCTTGCTGCCGCAGATCGGCCTTGACGGACAGGAAAAGCTGAAAGCCGCCAAGGTCCTGATCGTAGGCACAGGCGGTCTGGGCGCGCCGCTGGCGCTGTATCTCGCGGCGGCCGGCGTCGGTACGCTGGGCATCGTGGATTTCGACGTCGTGGAAGAATCCAACCTGCAGCGGCAGATCATTCACAGCACGCGCGACATCGACCGGCCAAAGGTCGCCTCGGCGGCGGACCGCATCAAGTCGCTCAATCCGGAAGTCAAGGTGATCACGCACAACACGCGGCTGACCTCGGAAAACGCTCTGGAGATCATCGAAGACTACGACATCGTGGCCGACGGCACGGACAATTATCAGACAAGGTATCTTGTCAACGACGCCTGCGTGTTGCTCGGCAAGCCCAATGTCTACGGCTCGATCTTTCAGTTCGAGGGACAGGCCAGTGTGTTTTATGCAAAGGAAGGGCCTTGTTACCGCTGCCTCTATCCCTCGCCGCCGCCGCCGGGGCTCGTGCCTTCGTGCTCGGAGGGCGGGGTTCTCGGCGTGCTGCCCGGCATCGTCGGGACGATCCAGGCAAACGAAGTCATCAAGCTGATCGTCGGTGGCGGCAACAGTCTGATCGGGAGACTGCTGCTATTCGACGCCTGGGAGATGAAGTTTCGGGAACTCAAACTCGACAAAGACCCGGGCTGTCCGATCTGCGGCAAGAAGCCCACGATCCACGAGCTCATAGACTATGAACAGTTTTGCGGACTAAAGCCCGATCACGAGGAAGAGCCCGTCGAGACGATCGAAGCGAAAGAGCTCAAGCAGCGGCTCGATGCGGGCGACAAGATACAAATCATCGACATCCGCGAGCCGCACGAGCGCGCGATCTCACCGTTCGCGGGCGCAAAGCCGATCCCGCTCGGGCAGATGACGCGCCGGATCGGCGAGTTCGACGATACAGAAGACGCTGTTTTCCTGTGCAAGGTCGGCCAACGAAGCGTATTCGCCATCCGCGCCCTGCAGGAGGCCGGATACAAAGGTAAATTGCTCAATCTCAAGGATGGCGTGAACGCGTGGGCGCGCGACGTCGACAACAGTCTCCCTCAGTATTAACTTTGGGGAAAGGGTAGAGTACTTAGGAGGTACGAATCATGGCAGACAAAAACATTCTCAACGCGTTGACCTTTGACCAGGCTTATCAGCTTGCGCACGTCAACAAGACCAAACCGCAGTTCGGGGCGATCACGCCGAAATGGGTCGCGAAGCTCATCGAGTTCAAAGGCCTCGACGCCGGTATTTACCGCGTTAACAAAGTCGTAGAAGGCGATACGCCGCTCGATGCGCTCTGCAATCAGGACCCCAAAAAGGTCAGCATCCCGCAGGGCTTTGTCGCCTATGAGACGCAGCCGCGCGAATACAAACTCAACTCGATCTCGACGATCGTCAACGTCGATACGAGAGTGCAGGACGTCTACAGCTCTCCCTACGATCAGACGGCCGAGCAGATCGCACTGGCGGTCGAGAGCCTGAAAGAACGGCAGGAAAGCCAGATCATCAACAACGATGATTACGGCCTGCTGAAAAATGTCGCGGACAGCCAGCGCATTAAGCCACGCAAGGGCGCCCCGACGCCGGACGACCTCGACGAGCTCATCACGAAAGTCTGGAAAGAGCCGTCGTATTTCTTCGCGCATCCCAAAGCGATCGCCGCCTTTGAAAGAGAATGCACCCGGCGCGGCGTACCGCCTGTGACCGTCAATATCGCGGGCGGCAATTTCATCGCCTGGCGCGGCATTCCGCTGATCCCGACGGACAAGCTCTTTGTGGACGGCCTGAAAAATCCGAAGGCAAAGGTCGGCAAGACCAATATCCTGCTCGTCCGCACCGGCGAAGCCAAGCGCGGCGTCATCGGACTCTTTCAGCAAAACGTTCCCGGCGAACAGTCGAGAGGCCTTGCCGTCCGCTTCCGCGGTATCGACGACGCCGGCGTGGCGTCCTATCTCCTGTCGGTCTACTGCTCGGCTGCGATCCTGGCCGACGACGCCATCGCCGTCCTCGAAGACGTCGAGGTGGGTGAGTACTATGACTACAAGTGATCGCTTCCTGCAAGGCGCGTCCGGGTTCGATCCGGTAGGGTACGGTCTGCCGTCGGCGGAGGAGGTCGCTCAGATCGCGGGAGCATATTTTCCCGAGTTCGGAAATAATGAGGGCTATGCTCCCGCGCTTTTCCCGGAGAGCGAGATTGCACCTTCCGCATCCTTATACGGGGTCGATGGGGATTTGCAAGGGACAGACAAGGGCAAGCCGGCCTATGAGGCGACGGCTTATGAAAAGAGCAAGTACATAGGGGATTATTCGCTGGCACAGATTCGCGCTGATTTTCCGATTCTTTCGGAGAGGGTTGACGGCGGCAGGCAGTTGGTTTGGCTCGACAATGCGGCGACGACGCAGCGGCCTACGCAGGTCATTGAACGCATCAAGTATTTTTATGAGCACGAAAACTCCAACGTGCACCGCGGCGCGCATACGCTGGCAGCGCGATCGACGGACGCCTATGAAGACGCGCGGGACAAGATTGCAAAGTATTTGGGAGCGCCGTCAAAGGACAACATCGTGTTTGTGCGCGGCACGACGGAGGGCGTCAACTTAGTGGCGCACAGCTATGTGAAGCAGCTGCTTTCGCCGGGCGATGAGATCGTGCTGACGATCCTCGAGCACCATGCGAACATCGTGCCCTGGCAGATCATCGCGCAGGAGACGGGCGCTGTGCTGAAGGTCGCGCCGGTGGACGAAACGGGGCAGATCATACTCAGCGAGTATACGAAACAGTTCACGTCGCGGACCAAATTCGCCGCCGCCGCGCATGTCGCAAATGCGCTCGGTACGGTGACGCCCATCGCAGAGATGATCCAGATCGCCCACGGTTTCGGCGTG
This sequence comes from Eubacteriales Family XIII. Incertae Sedis bacterium, assembly GCA_031261395.1. Taxonomy (GTDB): domain Bacteria; phylum Bacillota; class Clostridia; order Peptostreptococcales; family Anaerovoracaceae; genus WRMW01. The sequence continues at coordinate 7,070 of JAISJT010000063.1, read as the reverse complement.
CCGATCTTGGTGGACGGGGCGCAGTCGGTTTCGCATATGCCTGTCAATGTGACGGCGATAGATGCGGACTTTTTTGTATTCTCGGGGCACAAGATCTTCGGACCGACGGGCATCGGCGCCTTATACGGCAAGGAAGAGCTCCTCGAAGCGGCGAAGCCATATCAGGGCGGCGGCAATATGATCGCCGACGTGACGTTTGAACGCACGATCTATCACAAGGCGCCGGAGAAATTCGAGGCCGGCACCGGCAATATTGCCGATGGCGTCGGGCTCGGCGCAGCGATCGATTATGTTTCCCGGATTGGTATCCACAATATCGCGGCCTACGAGCACGAGCTGCTCGAATACGCGACGGCGGAGCTGAAGAAGATCCCCGGGCTGCATTTGATCGGGACGGCTTTCACGAAAGCGAGTGTGCTCTCCTTCGTGCTCGACGGCTACGGCGTGGAAGAAGTCGGCCAGCATCTGAGCAACGCGGGCATCGCGGTCCGGGCCGGTCATCACTGCGCCCAGCCCATCCTGCGGCGCTTCGGCCTCGAAGGAACGGTCCGTCCGTCGCTCGCGTTTTACAACACGCCGGCGGAGATCGACTATCTGGCCGCCACGATCAAGGGCTTGGTGAAATCGTGAAGAGGGCGGTATGAGTGATTTTGAAGTAAGGAAATATGTTACGGACATACTGATTGTCGGCGGCGGGATCGGGGGGCTGGCTGCCGCTATCCGGGCGCGTGAAAACGGCGCGGACGTCATTGTACTTGAAAAGGCCAACGCGAGACGCAGCGGGCTTGCGGGGTCGGGTCTCGATCATATACAAAGTTATATCCCGGAGTTTCACGGGAAGATCGGGTACAGCGAGGAAGACTTGTCGGCGGATCAGTTTGAGTTTGGCGGAAATCCCGGGGGACTTCACCGCAAAGATCTGACGGACTATTTTGCCGCTCATTCGGCGGCGGATGTCATCGAACTCGAAAAGTACGGATTGAAATTCCGATTTGAAGATAGTGACCGCCCGGGCGGTTTTCGCATCGTGCCTCAGTTTCACAATGTGCCCAGCAGCTACCATTTTGAAGGACGGGATGTGAAGCCGGCTTTGGCAAAGCACGCGCTGGAACTCGGGGTAAAGATATTCAATCGTCAGCATGTGCGCGAATTGGTCACGGATGGCGGCGCGGTGACTGGGGCGGTCTCTATCGGGACGAGGGACTATGTCATCACCGCAGTGAGTGCAAAGACGACGATCCTGGCGACCTCCGGGGTGGCGTCGCGGCTCAGCAGCGGCGTGACCAATGGCGACACCTTTGAAACCTTCGGCACGCCGACAGCGAGCGCTGGCAGCGGGAAAGTACTTGCGGCAAAAGCCGGCGCCGAGGTGGTGAATTTGGAGTTCATCAATCTCGTGACCGGATACAGTTTTCAAAACTATTCATTTACTATCGGTTTCCCCGGGGGATCCTGGTGGCCCGCCGGACGCATCGTCGATGAAGACTGCCAGGTCGTCGTCCCGCGCACCCGTGATCTGCCGCCGGATGATCCTGATTACAAGGCGAAATACCGCGAATTGATCCGTCATTCCGGTGAGGAAAGAGGCAAGATCGTACCTTTGCTTCTGCAGGGAAAAAATCTATATTTCGATTTGCAGGAGGCGACCGATGCCGAGATAGATTACATTTGGTGGGCGCTTGGGCATGAAGGAAAATCCGGCGTCATCAAACATCATCTCGCCTCACGCGGCGTGAATTTCAAAACGGCGCGTTTTCCGGTCAGGCTTGCCGGAAAGAACGCCCCTGTTTTGGCCGGACTCTGGGTGAAGGACTCTTCACTCGAGACAAACATTCAAAATCTCTATGTTGCCGGGAACGAGCTGGCCGGTACAGGCATGCCGCTTCCCGCAGCAGGAAATGCACTCGTCTTTGGCTTCCGGGCCGGTGAGCAGGCAGCGGCACGGGCGAAAGAGACTGATACGGCTGCGGACGGATCGGGCGCGATCATTCAGTCTTTGCAAGCACAGGCGGGGGAAATTTTGTCCCGCGAAAACGGGGACCATTGGTTCAATGCCGAGGACGGACTGCAGATCCTCATAGACAACAATCTGGGGAAACCTTATACCGAAAACGCTCTTGCCCTGACCGCGCAGCTGCTGCAGAAGCAGCGTGACGGCCTGAAGCTTTCAGCTGCAAATCTGCACGAGCTGAGCCGATCCTTCGAGGTGCTGGATCTATATGATCTGGCAGAATTGGTCATCGCTTCTATACGTGAGCGAAAGTCGAGTGTCGGCTCCTTTGTGAGGCTTGACGAAGCGAAATATCCGGCAGAAAAATACGGCGATTCCATCGCTGTTTATCGCAAAGACGGCAAGGTGAAAGCGCGGCGTCTTTCCAATCTTGTATAAAGGAGAAGGAACATGGCTATTTTGATTGATAGTAATCTATGTACAGGTTGCGGAAATTGCGTGGAGTCCTGCCCGGAAGACGTGCTCTCCATAGCGAAGGGGAAGGCGGTCGTGAACTATCCCCGTGAATGCTGGCGTTGCGGTTCCTGTGTCTACGATTGCCCATCAGGCGCGATCGAAGTAGATCTGGACGCAGACAACAGCATCCGTTTTGTTGAAATAACAACGACAAATTCGAATTCGGACAAATGAGAGCAGATAGCACTTTGCTACGAAATGGCGCCAAACCCGAACTGCCATCATTCTCAACAACAGAAATGCATTTCTTTCACTAAGTGTTGGCAAATTCGAATTTGTACCTCTGTCATTCCCGGGCGGTGGCGCAGCCGGCGGTGACCCCGGGCTTGACCCGTGGGAACGTAACCCTGGGAATCCACGATGGCCATAAAATACGGATATGAAGTGTTTGTTGCCGCTCCTCATAGGAGACCCATGTCGGAGCCTTTGTGACCTTCGTGATTTGGATTGCGGCAACGGTTTCTTTTTTTACGTTTCTAAATTATAATAATAAAAACGAGTACACTTTGTAATGCGGTGAATAGAATGTACAATTCAGATATTGCGACAATGATGAAGATCCGGCAATTCGAGCTTTTCAAGAAAAGACTCGGCTGTTCTGCGGCGGATATCGGGAAACTGTTCAAGAAGTATGGAATTCTTGGATATATTGATGACGCCTATGAGTTTCTGCATATTCAGGGTGCGCTTGCGACATACGATGATTTGTCGTCGTATATAGCGAATCACGAGAGCGTTCAATGAGCATCATCGAGACCGGAAAAATATATTACCACACAAGCTACATGCGAATAGAAAAAGTTGACCTTTCTCTCACAAAGCCCGGCAGCGATTTCGGACGCGGTTTTTATTTGACCTCGTCAAAAGAGCAGGCAGAGCGTTTTGTGAATGCTGCGATCAGAAAGAGCCGACAGAGTCTTGAATGTGGATATGTCATTTCCTATAGGCTGAAAGAAACCGCCGGCCTGGCGTTGTTTGAATTTGAAACAACAAATGCCGAATGGCTTCATTGCGTGTGCGCTTTCAGAAGCGGATTCGGCAAGGCCGCTTCTATATGGGAAGGATACGATATCATTGCAGGAAAAGTGGCGAATGATGATACGAATGCCACGATCATGTTTTATCTTGCCGGTGCATACGGGGAAGTTGGTTCTGATGGCGCTGTCGCCGCAGCGTTGGGATGGCTGCGCCCCAATGTACTCGAAGATCAGATTTGCCTGAAAACACAGCACGCTGTAGAACGATTGGAATATGTCGACGCGCTGAGTGATCCCGAAACATCCTTGTGGACAGAGAGCACGGTCGATCTTGCGGAGATGATCGAGACCGAACTTCGCGGAGAAACGATAGACCCGTCCCGCTATTTCAAATAGCGCACTGTACGGGCAATTACCTGATACGTGTTCATGTTCCGATTTTCATAATGGTTCAAGGTTTGCCCTTCCCGGATTTAGGGGCGGGTTTTGTTTTGTTTAACTGCTTACAACCCGGGCAAAAAAATCAATCGAATTTCATGAAAATATTTTGTTGACAGGGCAGGTGTGCCGCGCCCAGTCTCTGTGCCGTGTCCCCCCTGCTTCCGTTCGCACATGCTCTAATTTGCGTTGACTTGATGAGTTTTCCGCATATTTCTCCAACTATCACGTGATTTGTGCGGAAAAGTCACTATCTCGGCGCAAATTGAGTGTATTTTTGGCTCACCGTCAGAATATGTGGGTGTGAAAACCCTGATGCTCATTGAAAATATGAAAGCTTATGGGGCATCGACACCAGATTTAAACCACGATCCGCTTGACAATGTGACCATGTAGACGATCTACCGTCCCGACAAACTGAAATTTGCCGGGGTGAAGACAGGGAACCAGTGAACGAGAAAAGAGCTCCCACGCCAACAACTCGTACAGCCGTCATTTTCCGTAAAAAAGAGACCCTATTTCTACGCAAATTGACGGCAGTACGAGAAAAACGTCATAAGAGAGTGCAAAAACTCGAATTGTCGTCACTTTGCGCAAAGATCCCCATCGCAGTCTTGGGGAATCTATGGCGGATGATCACCTTGGATCCCCAGCGTTTCGTTCCCCCGGGTCAAGCCCGGGGTCACCGGCATGGATTCGCCGATCAACGTGGGCTGCGCCCACTCCTCCGGTCGCTGCGCTCCCTGCGCTGTCCGTTTTGCCAGCCAAATCAAAGATTTGGGGCAAAAAGGCAAGTCGGCGAATGATAGGGGTGCAAATTTCAGTTTGTCGGGCAAGGAACGCATCGAATCTAACACAAATTTGTAGCAAAGTACGCAAAATAGTTGGCAATCCGTATACCTATCTCGCCAGCCAACAAGGCCGGCTGGCCGCCACCGCTTTTTAGAAATGGAAATCAAAGGCGCGAGCGCAGCGAGGGCCTACCGTAATACATTAGCGGAGCGTCCCCCGCCGCAGGCGGCACTGCGCCCGGCAAACTGAAATTTGTACCTCTGTCATTCCCGGGCGACGGCGAAGCCGACGGTGAGCCGAAGGCGAACGTAACCCTGGGAATCCACGCCGGATGATCACCGTGGATCCCCAGCGTTTCGTTCCCCCGGGTCAAGCCCGGGGTCACCGATTGCTTGCGCAATCGCGCGGGGATGACAGGCGAGCGTCCTATTGGCGTTTTTTTGCGGATTAGCGTTTTCGTACTTGGCCGGTGATGGATAGTTCTGTGACGCGCGAAGCTTCTCCGGGCTTCACCAATACGGTCTTGGCGCGGGCGAGGATGGTGGCGCCGCCCGGCTGAAGGAGGGGCAGCGACACGGAGGTTCCCTGCTGCGCCGAAAGATAGGCGGCCACGGCCGCGCTGCCGCTGCCGCAGGCGTTTTCCCAGACCATCGTGTCTGCGGCGGGCACATAGAGCAGCGGAAGGATGGGCGCGTCTTCCGCGCCTATGAAAATCAGTCCGTAGGCCGCGGCCTCGACTTTGGTCGATAGCTCCCGCAGCTGCCGCTGCACGGTCTCCCCGAACGCTTCATCAAAGGTTTGATCGTCTGCGAGTTGTATGACGAAGTGCGCTATGCCTGGCAGACGGACAAGCGGGAGCGATACGGGTGTTTCGTCTACGACTGTGCTGAAGATCTCGACGGTGGCAGGAAGCGGCATCTCAACGGTGCATTGGAAGCCGGCGTTATTCGTTTCTCTCACCACTTGAACATTGACAATGCCGTCTGCTCCTGAAACTTCGAGGGGGATCGTGACTTCTTCTCCGGCCAAGAGCCCCTGCGACTCGGCGATCAGGGCCGCGGCCGACATGGCCGCATTGCCGCAAAATTCACCGCCTGCCATTTCTAAACGTCCAATGGGCAAGATTCCCGCCTTCGCGGGAATGACAGTGTGCTTCGCTGGAATGACAGTGTTGCCTTCGGGAATGATAGGACTTTTTACGGTATCAAAGAACAAAAACCCAACTTGCTCCGCTCCGGGGACTGTTTCCATTAGGTGTTTTGCAACGGTGGCGCGCATCGAAGCGGGTACGGGACTCGTAACGAGTACGGTGATGTTGCCCATGGGGTCATAGACGGAGTAGGTGGTGTGCATTATTATTCTATAGTTCCCTGTGAATAGCGTTCGAGGAATTGCTTGGTGCGTTCTTCTTTGGGGGCGCCGAAGACTTCTTCGGGCGGGCCTTGTTCTACGATGTAGCCTTCGTCCATGAACAGGACGGTGTCGGCGACCTCGCGGGCGAACTGCATTTCGTGGGTCACGATGATCATCGTGGTCTGGCGTGCGGCGAGGCTTTTGATGACTTTCAGGACTTCGCCGGTCAGCTCGGGGTCGAGGGCGGAGGTCGGCTCGTCGAAGCAGAGGATGTCGGGGCTGAGCGCGAGGGCGCGGGCGATGGCGACGCGCTGCTGCTGGCCGCCGGACAGCTGCGGGGGGTAATGGCCGAGACGGTCCGAGAGGCCGACGCTGTCGAGGATTTGCTTGGCGTCCCGCTCGATTTTGGCGAGAATGGCGGCCTTGTTGGCGCGGAAGCCTTCCCGGTCCCGGGCGAGGAGCTCGAGCGCGAGGGTCACGTTGCGCAGGGCTGTGTACTGCGGGAAGAGGTTGAAGGACTGGAAGACGAGGCCGAAGTGCAGGCGGTTTTTGCGGATGCTGGCGTCGCTGTGGCGCTGATCGCTGGCGGCGTCGAAGATCGTCTTGCCGTTTACGATGATCTCGCCGGTGTCCGGTGTTTCGAGAAAATTGAGGCAGCGCAACAGGGTTGTCTTGCCGCTGCCGGAAGCGCCGATGATCGCCAGCGCTTCGCCGCGTTCGAGCGTGAAGTCCACGTCCTTGACTGCGGCGTATTCGCCGAAGTGTTTGTTTAGATTTCGTACTTCTAAAATTGACATGTTACTTCATTTCTATATTGTTTGGTTTCTTGAGATTCCCGCCTTCGCGGGAATGACAGTGATTTCTCATAATATTTTTATGTAATCCATTCGTTTTTCAATGTACGCGAAGAGCAGGGTCAGGACGCCTACGAAGGCTAGGAAAAAGACGCCGGTGTAGAAAAGCGGCCAGATGAGGGCGTTGGCGGTGACGTAGCGGTAGCCGTAGTAGATGATCTCGGTGACGCCGATGATGCGCGCGAGGGC
>JAISJT010000013.1 GCA_031261395.1 Eubacteriales Family XIII. Incertae Sedis bacterium | reverse complement strand
TCCATTTATACTGAAACAAATTTGTTTATACATATTATTTGGAGGGCTACGATTATGGCTATTGGTGAACGCATAAAGCGAATCCGCAATCTCCGTAAACTTACACAAAAAGAACTTGGTCTCGCCATCGGCTTTGATGAGCGGACGGCGGACGTGCGTATCGCACAGTATGAAACAGGCACACGCACACCGAAAGAGAAATATGTGGACGCTATCGCTCATGCGCTTGATGTAACGCCATATTCTCTGAACGTGCCGGACATCGACAGTTATATCGGGGTTATGCACATTCTCTTTACGTTGGAGGACAATTACGGATTCAAGATTGACGAGCGCGATGATACAATATGCCTTACGCTCGACAGGGATAATTTTCGCGAATATCTTAAAATGACCGAAATGCTCACGACATGGAATAAAGAAGCGGCGAAACTCGAAAACGGCGAGATCACGCAGGACGACTACGACAACTGGAGATACAACTATCCGAAGATAGAAGCCGAGCGTTTCAAGGCAAGTCTTGACGAGCGCAGAGCAAAGCGCAAAGCCGAATAATCGTTCCATAAAAATTTTCCTTTCCAAAATCCCGCACAACGCAAAAAGACCTTGCTGATGACCTAATCAGCAAGGTCTGAATTTATGGAAAGAAAACTATAAGTTTGAACCTACGAAACCGTAGCGTAAACCGCCGGAAACTACTCTCTAAAACATACTGCGAGATTTATCTGCTATCAAAATGCTATCAAATCTCAACTCGAACCCTTGAAAACATTGATATTTCAACGATAATCAGATGTCTGCTATTATTCCCACTCAATCGTCCCGGGCGGCTTCGACGTCAGGTCGTATAGCACGCGGTTCACGCCATCTACTTCGTTGACGATGCGGTTTGAGAGGGTCTCGAGTACTTCGTAGGGCAGCCTTGCCCAGTCCGAGGTCATGCCGTCGACAGAGGTGACGGCGCGGATGCCTACGGCGTAGTCGTAGGTCCGGGCGTCGCCCATGACGCCGACACTGCGGATGTTGGGGAGCACGGTGAAGTACTGCCAGACCGCGCGCTCGCTGCTTACATTTCCGCCCGCGTCGCTCACATAGTCGCCGCCGTAGTTGCGCTTGCCGGTCTTGGCAAAAAGACCTTCGTTGTACTTGTCGATCTCCTCGCGCAGGATGGCGTCGGACTCGCGGATGATGAAGAGTTTTTCTTCGGTGATCTCACCGAGGCAGCGGATCGCAAGGCCCGGCCCGGGGAAGGGCTGACGCCAGACGAGTTCCGGCGCGATGCCGAGTTCTTCTCCGACGCCGCGTACCTCATCCTTGAACAAAAGACGAAGGGGCTCGAGCAATTTCAGATTCATATCGTCGGGCAGGCCGCCTACGTTGTGGTGGGATTTGATCACGGCCGCCTTGCCGCCGCCGCCGCCGCTCTCCACGACATCGGGATAGATCGTCCCCTGTAGCAGGAATTCGATGTCGCCTTCCGAGGCGAACAGCTTCTTCGACTCCTCGTCAAAGACGGCGATGAATTCGGCGCCGATGATTTTGCGTTTTTTCTCCGGATCGTCCACGCCGGCCAGCTTTGACAAAAAGCGTTCGGCGGCGTTGACCCGGTGGATCTTCATATTGAACTGCCGTCCATAGACCTCCATGACCTGCTCGCCTTCGTCCTTGCGCAGCAGGCCGTGGTCGACGAAGATGCAGGTCAGATTGTCGCCGATGGCCTCGTGTACCAGCACGGCGGCGACGGAGGAATCCACGCCGCCGGACAGGGCGCACAATACCTTCCTATCCCCGACGATTTCACGGATCTCGGAAACTTTCTGTTTCGCGAAGTTCGCCATCGTCCAGTCTCCGGCGGCGCCGCAGACTTTATACAAGAAATTTTTCAGGAGCTCTTGTCCAAAGGGCGTGTGATGTACCTCGGGATGAAACTGCACGCCGTAAAGCCTGCGTACCGGATCTTCGAGAGAAGCCGTCGGACAGTTTTCCGTGTGTGAGGTTACAACAAATCCGGCAGGCGGCTCTGCGATATAGTCCGTGTGACTCATCCAGCACTGAAGCGTATCGGAAATTCCTGAGAACAGGGCGCTCTTGGATTGCGGGGCGGCGCCCGCAATGACAGGGTCTATGCCCGCAATGACAGGGTCTATGCCAGCATAGAGCGCGACCCGCCCGTACTCCTTGTAGTCCGGGCTGACGACCTTCCCTCCAAGCGTATGCGCCATGAGCTGGGCTCCATAGCAAATCCCAAGCACCGGGATCCCCAATTCAAAAAACGACGCCGGCAGCCCGGGCGCCCCCTCCTCATACACGCTCGAAGGTCCGCCGGTGAAGATCACCCCCAAAGGCAGCTCCCCGCCGTCAAGGCGCGCCATGCACTTCTCATAGGGCACGATCTCGCAGTAGACATGCGCCTCGCGCACGCGCCGTGCAATCAGCTGATTGTACTGTCCGCCAAAATCAACCACCCAGATCCCATTATCCGTCATCAAAAATCCTTTCTCTTTGCACGAGGGGGACGTTTTAAATTATCGCTTGTATCGATCCATCGTCTCCGTCAGTTGGCGTGCGCTGCCCGACAGTTCGTCGCCGACGCTGGCGCTGCTCTCGGCCGAGGCCGCCGTTCGCCGGATCATATCGTTCATCCGCGCGATGTCCTGATTGATGCGCGCAATGCTTTCGCTTTGCCGGGCGGAGGTTTCCGTGATCGCGTTGAGCATGGTACCGCTCTCACCGATCTTTCGGACGATCTCGTCGAAGGTTTCCGCTGCGTCCTTCGTCGCGGCCACGCCATCGGAGACCTGTTGCTGCGCTCGTTCGATTAGCTCGGCTGCGCCGCGTGCGGAAGCGCTGCTCTTGGCTGCAAGGCTGCTGACCTCGTCGGCAACGACCGCGAAGCCTCGTCCGAATTGCCCTGCGCGCGCGGCCTCGACGGCGGCGTTCAGTGCGAGGATATTGGTTTGGAAAGCGATGCCGTCGATGCTGTCAACGATCTTCGTGATGCTTTGGTAACTCGCGCGGATCGCATCCACAGTTTCAACCATGCGCTCGATTTGCGACGAGCCTTCCATGACCATCTCTGCCATTTCCATGATGAGGTCGTTTGCCGCATCCGCCGCTTCGGCATTCGCCTGTGTTTTTTTCATAATATCCAAGGCAGATTTTTCGATGCCGTCGGCTACAACAATCTCACTGTTGGCGTCGCGCGCTACGAGACCGGCATCTTCGGCGATCTTGTCCGCAGAATATTTCAGGCTCTCGGCGCTGCCGCGAAAAGTATCGAGCATATGCCGCAGGTTGTCCAGCGTATCGCGCATTGCAAACGCCAACTCGTCGCCGTCGCCGCGCGGCTGTACCGTCACAGACAGATCCCCCTGGCTGATTTTTTTGAAGATTTCGATTTGCTGCGCCGTGGTTCCCGACATTCGGTTGAAAGCCCCAAAGAGCTGGCCGATTTCATCGTTTTTGGTATAGGAAATGTCAACGTTCAGCTCGCCCGAAGCAATACGCTCCGCCGCCGCCGACACGAGCGCGATCGGCCGCCGGACACGAGTGTTGAGAAAGCGGGCGGCAAGCAGCGAGAAAACAACAATGAAGGCCACAACGATGAGACTCGTACGGACCGCAAAGGCATTCACGTTTGCGAGCGCGGTTTCCATCGAAACATCGGCGCCCGCCAGGGCGACAATTTTGCCGGCGCTATTATAGATCGGTGTATAGCCGGAAACCAAAGTACCGAAGTCCTCTGTGACGACGATGTCCTTGATTACAGGGACTCCGGTCTCAAGTACCTCAAAGGCTGTTTCCCCATAAATAGAGGCATCTTCCTCGCCCAAAAAAGGAATTTCCGCATCCGGAACCCTGGGATTTTTGCCTTCGAGATAATAAAGAAAATACCCGGACGAATGGTCTGCTCCCAAAATGTAGAGATATTGCGTATCCGTATCGATCGCTGTCTTGTCGGCCAAAGCCTTGATGCGATCCCATTGTTCGTCTTTTTGCTTGGTGGCCATCGCTTGCTCCACGCCGTCTCCGTCGACCCCGGCCGCTACAGCCTGCGCGATAGCAAGGACGCGTTCCCCGTTCATGGTGATCGTGTCTTCACGGTATGCGGCATAGCCCAGGATGCCAACGACCACAGAGCTGATCAGCACCATGACGACGACGATACGCGAAACGTCAGTTGAAATAGAAGAGCGTTTCATCTCACAATGCCCTGTGTCTGCTCTTTCAAAATGACGTCATGCGCGCCGCCTTCGACAATGCTGGTCGAAGAGACCAGAGTGAGTTTTGCTTTTTCCTGAAGCTCCGGGATCGACAGCACGCCGCAGCTGCACATTGTCGACTTGACCTTAGCAAGCGTGGCGCTGATGCCGTCCTTGAGACTGCCCGCATACGGCACATAGCTGTCGACGCCTTCCTCAAACGAAAGCTTTTCGCCCTCGCCGAGATCGTAGCGCTGCCAGTTGCGCGCGCGATTTGACCCCTCGCCCCAGTACTCCTTCACATAGTTGCCGTTCACATTTAGCTTGGCTGACGGACTCTCGTCAAACCGCGCAAAGTAGCGCCCGAGCATCATGAAGTCCGCGCCCATCGCGAGCGCCACCGTCATATGATAATCGTATACGATGCCGCCGTCGCTGCAGATAGGCACATAAATCCCGGTTTTCTTGTAATAATCATTTCGCGCTGCCGCCACATCCATGACCGCCGAGGCCTGCCCCCGCCCGATGCCCTTTTGCTCGCGCGTGATACAGATCGAACCGCCTCCGATGCCGACCTTGACAAAGTCCGCGCCCTTTTCGACCAGGAATTCAAACCCCTCGCGGTCCACGACATTGCCCGCGCCGATCTTGACCGTGTCCCCGTATTTCCCGCGGACATAGGAGAGCGTCTTTGCCTGCCATTCCGTGAATCCTTCCGAAGAGTCGATACAGAGCACGTCCACTCCGGCATCGACGAGTGCAGGGATCCGTTCCGAAAAATCCCTCGTGTTGACGCCCGCGCCCACCACATAACGCTTTTCATCGTCAAGCAATTCATTCGGATTTCTTTTGTGACTGTCGTAGTCCTTGCGGAACACGAAATGCGTAAGCCTTTGATTTTTATCAATAATGGGAAGGGCATTCAATTTGTGATCCCACAGGATGTCGTTTGCTTCCGAGAGTGAAACGCCCTCTTCCCCGTAGACCAAATCAGTGAACGGCGTCATGAACTCAGAAACCTTCGCATCCGCCGGCGTGCGGCTCACGCGGTAGTCGCGGCTCGTCACGATACCGACGATGCGTCCGTCCGGTGTACCGTCCTCCGTGACGGCGACCGTACTGTGGCGGTTCGCCTCCCGGAGGGCAAGAATATCCGCGAGCGTTTGATCCGGCCGGATATTGGAATCGGACTTGACGAAGCCGGCCTTGTGATCCTTGACCCGCAGTACCATGGCAGCCTGATTCTCGACGCTCTGTGACCCGAAAATGAAGGAGACTCCGCCTTGTTTCGCGAGCGCCACCGCCATGCCGTCATCAGACACGGCCTGCATGACAGCAGAGACCATCGGGACGTTCAGCCGAAGCGGAGTCTCGTCGCCCTTGCGATATTTCACGAGCGGCGTGGAAAGACTCACATTGGAAGGGATGCAATTGTCCGGACTGTAGCCCGGCACCAGCAGATACTCGTTGAACGTTCTGGATGAATCTTCGAAATAATATGCCATGTTCCCCTCTATTCTGCGCCTGTGATCCTCGACCCCTTAGGCACGCTTCGCGTGATGAAGGCATTGGAGCCAATCACAGAGCCTTCGCCGATGACCGTGTCTCCGCCCAGAATGGATGCCCCGCTGTAGATGGTCACGCTGTCTTCGATGTCGGGATGCCGTTTGTTTCCGCAGAGGCGCCGGCCGCCCTTTGTCGAATGGGCCCCAAGCGTGACGCCCTGATAGATCTTTACATTGTCTCCGATACGTGTCGTCTCACCGATGACGATCCCCGTCCCGTGGTCGAGGAAGAAATACTTCCCGATCGTCGCGCCGGGATGGATGTCGATCCCCGTTTTGGAATGCGCATGTTCCGACATCAGCCTGGGGATGAGCGGCACGCCAAGCAGCAAAAGCTCATGGGCGAGCCGATAGACAGAGATCGCATAGATCCCCGGATAGGACAAGATGATTTCGGCGATGCTTGTCGATGCAGGATCCCCGTCATAGCTCGCCTCCACATCATAGGCCAGCGTCCGGCGAATCTCCGGCAGGCGGTGCAGAAAGGCATCCGTGACGCGGGCCGCCTGTATACTGGCGTCGTCCGAACCGGAAGCTCCCGCCTCATCCCCGCCCGCCTCGGATCTTTCACCGCAGCTTTCGACCTCTTCGTCATCCTCGGTATGGCGGTAGGCCCGCTCAATCTGGACAGCCAAATCGTGCCGTATCGCAGCCAGAGTGTCGCGCACATAATATGTCTTCGTATATTCACACATATTTCCCTGATCAAAAAATCCCGGGAACATCAGCTCCCTGAGCGAATCGACAACCTGTACGATGACGCCTGTGTCGATATGTACACGCCGGCCGATGCGGATGATATCCGGAAATTCTTCATAACTCGCGAGCATCGCATCTACGACGCTCATGATCTCTTGGTTTCTCTCTATATATTGCATGGCAGTCTCCTCTTTACGCCTTCATCACAACGATGAAAAGCGCGACGCTGATGCTCTTTGGCAAATAATACGGATAGTCAAACCGGTCGGTTTTGACGATCCTTTCCTCGGCATCGGTCATGCGCTTGATTGCGTCGTCATCAAATGCATCCACCCCGCCGAGGTCAATACACGATAGATGGCGATCGCCGCCCCCGTATTTGTCGAGAAAAGCGTGGATATCCTCAATAGTCTTGAAGGGCTGTCCAAACTGCATTTCAAGTACATTTTTTTTGAAAGCGTAATGGTTCGCCGCAAGATATGTTTCGATATCATGGGCGTCGAATTTCGCATCATCCGTATTGTCCGGCAAGGGCTCGGATCCGTACGCCTCCTGCCGGCCATGCGCATAAATGATCGCACGTTTTTTTGCCCGGGGCAATACGCCGTCCAGCAGTTCCTTGTCGGTTCCGAAAAAACTCAGAAGTACAATATCCCATAGTTCATCCGTCAAAGTACGGACGTCGCCGAGTACCGGAGTGATTCGGTCCGCAACGTATTTGTTTGTCTGAAAGACATCATCAAGACGTGCCTGCAAATCGGAAATGGCAAGGGAGTCGTTGTCAATAGCAGTGATATGCCGAACCATAGGCGCGAGGTGAAAGTCGATGAGACCCGGCCCGCAGCCAAGATCCGCCATCGTCCAATTCTCGTCAAGATAAGGCTCGGCGAGTACCGACAGCCTTTTGTGAAAAGCCGTATACTCGCTCGCCCGCTTATAATTCTCTAATTTTTCAGAAGTCCAAAATTCACTCATATCACTCCCATGAGGGCCTCACTCATCTTCTTCGGATTCCGGTGAAGTACGTACGCAGACCGCGACCAGCCGGCCGTTGTCATGGGAATATTCGCAGGTGGAAAGCAAGAGGATCTTGTCGCCGTATTTTGGAGAAACGTCGGGATTTACAATATTGGCATATGATTTGGCCTGGGACAAAAAGTTTGCGAAATCGATCTCGCCCTGGAAGTCGCTGTAATTATAGTATTTAAACTCGTTGGTGCTCCCGGTATCGACGGCTTCCGTGAAGAGGCACCAAATTTGATACTCGTTGCGATTTGCAAAGGTGTCAAAAATCACGAGGTCGTGCTCGGCAAGATATTCCGGTTCAAGCAGTTTGCCGAAATTACCAAACATCGCGCCGGTCTTCATGCGGTGCCCGTAGATGATGACGTTGTCGCTCGGGCGCTCAACATCGCTGAGTTCCGAGACAAACAGCGAACCGGAGGGTGCATCTTTTTGGTGAAAATCCCGGTACAGGTAATATTCGGGCTCCTGTTTTGTCTGCATGACGGGGTAGTTTACATTTGTTCCCGGGATCGAAAGCCAACCGACAAAATGCCCGTTTTGATCGCGCAGTTTTTCATAATACGGCAGGAGGTCTTCGTATTGCGAGGCTGAGATTGCCGCATCTTCGGACATCCCCGGCGGGCGAATATCTTCATAGACATTTTCTGCACGGCTGTTTTCACCGAAGTAAGAGATGACTTTGAAGCCGCTGATCGCCAGAACGATAGCGCAAACACAAATCAAAACTACGCTGAGCTTTTTGTTCAAAGGATGCCACCGAGCTTTTCCTGTATTTCATCGTAGGCGAAAGCAGTCACCTGCTCGGCAAGCCAGGTTACCAGATCCCCGTCTTTTTCATATTCATATTTTTCAAGTTCCCTGATGGCCGTCTGCATGGCGTCTACGTCAAAATTTTGACTGGCGCTGAGTATGGCGCGGAGCAGGGCCGGATCCGGCGCGGCCTTTTTCTCACCGCCGCCCGCACCACCGTCCGCTTTTGCAAGCGCCCGGCTCAGTTTGTCCAATAGCTCCTCCATCTCTTGGATGAAAGGCTCATTCCCTGCGGTGACCACGGCATAGTCGCCGGCCTTTGCCGCCAGCTCAAGCTTCTTTGCCTGATCGCCTTCCTTGTTGGCGTCGATGCCGTAACAGCTGCCTTTGATGCCATGGACTTCGATGCCATAGTCCTCAAGGGTGCTTTCGCTGGATGCAAAACCACGCAATTTATCAAGATGGGCGCCCATATTGGCAACAAAGGTTTTGATGATTTTGAAGTACAAGGTCGGGTTGCCGCCAAAGCGTTGTACGCCGGCGGCTGGGTCCAGCCCGTCGATATTTGCTTCGGCAAGAATCGCGAGAAGCCGTTCTTTCTCGTCCATGATGAGATCTCCCTTTCAGTAAAAGCTATTTTCTGCCGATGCCGGCCCTGATATTTTCGAAATCTTCTTCGTGACGCTTCACTACCTCGATGAGATAGGGGTCGAAGTGACTGCCCGCATCTTCATACAAGATCCGAAAAGCATCCTCGTTGGAAAAGGCCTTCTTGTACGGCCGGTCGCTTGTCAGCGCGTCAAAAACGTCGGCGACCGCCGTGATGCGCGCGGAAAGCGGAGTATCGGGACCCTTCGATCCCGAAGGATAGCCGGCGCCGTTCCATTTTTCGTGGTGTCCGAGCGTGATGTTGCGAGCCTCCCTAAGCAGGCCGTCATTGCCGAGTTTGTCGACGGCGTCGTCAAGGAGCTTGGCTCCGTGGAGAGGATGTGTCTTGATGATATCGAATTCATCCGCAGTCAATTTGCCCGGCTTGAGCAGGACGTTGTCCGGCATGGCAACCTTGCCGATGTCGTGCAGCTTGGAGGCTTCAATGATGTCTTCGGCATGTTCCGGCGTGAGCTCATAGCCCGCTTGCGGATGGGTGACCAAATCCTCCGCAATGGTGCGAACGTAGTTGGTCGTACGCATGATATGCTCGCCCGTATCGTGATCCCTCAGATCGCCGGCTCTGGCCAGCAGGTCGAGGGTGATCTTTTCTCTTTCGAGCAGTTTGTCGTTGGCCTCCCGGAGTTCCTCGGTTCGGTTGGCGACCAATTGCTCCAGTTCGTTCCTGTATTCCTGAAGTTCGATCTGCAGCGATACGCGCTTGACCAGCGACTTGTCCTTGATCGGTTTTGTCAGGAAGTCCATGGCGCCCAAGCCGAGGGCATTGACTTCGTCGTCGCCGTCCACACTGCCGGTCAGGAAGATCACAGGGATATTTTTGTATTCCGCTGTCGCCTGCAACTTGGCCAGCACGTCAAAACCGGACATGCCGCCCGGCATATTGCAGTCGAGCAGGATGAGATCTGCGCTATGGCCCTCCAGAAATTTCAAAGCCGCTTCGCCGCTCGTAAACGGGCGAATTGCATAATCCTCCTTCAGAATGGTCATGATCTGGTTGAGGATGATCGGGTCATCGTCGACGGTCAGTATTATTTTTTTCTCATCAATGGTCATATATCAAATCATACCACATAAATCACTATTTCAAACACCTCTATCATAACACATTTACGGGGTAGCGGGCCTTGAGGTCCCCGGGGGCGATCGCGCCGTCTTCCGTAATAATGGCAGTGATGAGATCCGCGTCCGTCACATCGAAAGCCGGATTGTAAACACCTATGCCCTCCGGCGCCATGCGCTCGCTGTACCACATTTCCGTGACCTCTTCGGGCGCGCGCTGCTCGATCACGATGCCCTCGCCGTTTGGTGTTTGCATATCGAGCGTCGAGGAAGGAGCACAGATGTAAAAAGGCACACCATAGCGTTTGGCGGCAAGTGCCAGCAGCGAAGTCCCGATTTTGTTTGCGGAGTCCCCGTTGGCGGCCACGCGGTCGCAGCCTGTGAATACGGCGTGGATACGGCCTGTTTTCATGAGGGAAGCGGACATATTGTCGCAGAGCACGGTCGGATGCATACCTGCCGCGGCGAGCTCGAAGGCCGTGAGCCTGGCCCCCTGCAGGAGAGGCCGCGTTTCATCGCAGTAGACGTCAAAATCATAGCCCCGCTCATGACCGAGATACATCGCCGCAGTCGCTGTCCCGTATTCAACCGTGGCGAGCCGTCCGGCGTTGCAGTGCGTGAGCAGGCCCTGTCCGGGCCGGAGCAGGGAGAGGGCGTGTTCGCCGATCGACTTGCAGATGCGGATGTCTTCAGAGCAGATGGCGTTGGCTTCGGCAAGAAGGATTTGCTTGATTTCGGCAACATTCTTTCCGGCCTTGGAGGCATCCCGCTCGGCGGCCTTCATGCGCCCGAGAGCCCAAAAGAGATTGACGGCCGTCGGACGGGAAGATGCCAAAAAATCAATGTCCGCATCAAATTGCTTTTCAAATGCAAAAATATCTTCGGTGGTTTGCGATTTTGCCGCGAGGTAGGCGGCAAAGCCGGCGGTCACGCCGATGGCCGGAGCTCCGCGTACGCGCAGGAGCTTGATTGCCTCCCAGATGTCTGAGAGCTCTGACAGGCGCAGGAGTTCAAGCCGGCCGGGGAGCAGTGTCTGGTCGATCATCACGACGCAAGATGCGTCGTCGTCCAGCGCAATCGTTGGATATTCGTTGAAATCTTTCATTATGTTAATGTCAAATCAGGCCGTACGCCTGCATTTCCTTTCGAAGTTTTTCAAAATTGTCATCTTCCATGGGACAGAGCGGCAGCCGGTACTCATAGGCGCATTTGCCCATCAAGTAAAGCGCCGCCTTGACAGGTACAGGATTGACTTCACTGAACAGAGCGTCTATCAGCGGTTTTGTACGCAGCTGAAGATCTGCGGCGCGCTTTACATCGCCGTCGAGGAAGCTCTGTACCATGTCGTGCGTATCTCGCGGTGCGACATTGGCCAGCACCGAAATGACGCCTTTGCCTCCGACGGAGAGAAGCGGCACGATCATATCATCATTGCCGGAATAAAGGTCGAAGCCGTCCGGTACGCGGCGGGCGATCTCGACCACCTGCGCGATATTGCCGCTGGCCTCTTTGATGCCGACGATATTGGGAACCTGAGCGAGCTCTTCGCAGACGTCCGGCGCTATGTTCAGGCCTGTACGTCCGGCCACCGAGTAAAGCAGGATTGGCAGGCTTGTCGCCTGTGCCATCGCTTTGAAATGCTCGATCAGGCCACCGCGCGTGGCTTTGTTATAGTAGGGCGTGACGTGAAGCAGGGCGTCTGCGCCGGCTTTCTCCGCTCCTTTTGTGAGGCCCACGCCGTGTGCGGTCACATTGCTGCCGACGCCGGCCACGACAGGAACCCGCCCCTTTGCGCGATTGACTGCGTAGGCGATCACGTCAATTTGCTCTTCGTCCGTCAGGACAGAAGCCTCTCCCGAGGTGCCTGCCGCCACGATGGCGTCGGTTCCTTCTGCGATCTGCCAGTCGATCAGGTCGCCAAAGGCATCAAAATCGATCGCGCCATTTTTAAACGGGGTGATGATCGCGACCCCGGATCCTTCAAATATAGCCATGCCGTCTTCATTCCTTCCTGATTTTTTCCGTCGTCTCAATTAAAAACAATCATAGCACTTTCCTATTTACTTTTCAAAAATTTGGCGTAAAATGGTATCGGTATGAAAAGAGTTGCATCCTTTCTAAAAATCATCGCATTCGTGGCGTTGACAGCCATGCTTTTTTCTGCGTGCGGAGGCGGCGAATCTTCCGAAAATCCGGTGGCAGGTCTTGGCGATCTGGTCGGAAAAGTGACCGGAGGCGGTGCGCCCAAGGAGGATCCTGATGCTCCGGATCGCGATTCTGTGCCGCAGGTGTTGGTAAATGCCGCAGACGGGGCAGAGACCTTTGCCGGCAACGATGCAACGGTTGATTTTTCCCATGCGGGTGACGGCTATATCATGGTTCAGTATCAGGGCGACAATCCAAAAGTCAAAGTGCAGATCACGAAAGAGGGCGGAGACGCCTACACCTATGATCTCTCAGGATCTGAGTTTGAGGCCTTCCCGCTTTCGCGGGGGTCCGGCAATTACGATATTGCGGTATTCCTCAATGTTTCAGGAGATCAGTATTCACAGGCTGCAGCGCAAACCATACAGGCAGAGATCGCAGACGAATATCAGCCCTTCCTGAGACCCAATCAATACTGCACTTTTACTTCATCGTCGCAGACTGTGGCAAAAGCACAGGATCTGGTAACAGGGAGCAAATCCGACATAGGCGCAGTGTACAGGATATTCGAATATATCACGAAAAATGTCGTATATGATTATGACAAAGCTGCCTCGGTGCAAAGCGGCTATCTGCCGAATGTCGACGAAACGCTATCGACGGGGAAGGGCATCTGTTTTGATTATGCTTCGCTCATGACAGCTATGCTCAGGTCGCAGCGTATCCCCTGCGAATTGGTCGTTGGATATGCCGGCGAAGCGTATCATGCATGGATCGCGGTGCATCTCTTAGATACGGGCAAGGTCATGAATATCGAATTCAACGGCGACCAGTGGACACTGATGGATCCGACATTCACGGCAAGCGGAGACACGGCGGATCCAAATGTGGTTGGTGACGGGGAAAGCTACAACCCTGTTTATTATTATTGAAAAGGAACTAATGTTATAATGAAGCAATACTTGATTTTCGGGAGGACGATATGGCACAGAAAATGACACTTTCTGCCGAGGAGCTCGCGGCGTTTGCCGCCCAGCTTTCGCTCACGGTGAAGACGGGCATCCCGCTGTCGGAGGCGGTGATGATCCTGATGGAGGACGCAGAGACGGATGCGGCGAAGAAGCTGCTGGGGCAGATTTTGGACAAGCTCGAGCTGGGCGAATCGCTTGCAGGCGCGCTCAAGGCTACGAATGTGTTCCCGGTTTATATGACGCAGATGATCGAGATCGGCGAGACGTCCGGACGCCTCGACCATGTGCTGGACTCGCTGCACCGCTACTATGACCGCGAGGACAATATCGCGAAGAGCGCGAAGAGCGCCATCACGTATCCGGCGATCATGCTGGTCATTCTGATCGTCATCATCATCATCCTGGTCACGAAGGTCTTGCCGATCTTCCAGCAGGTCTTCAATACACTCGGCGGCGAGATGACGCCGCTGGCACAGGGCGCGATGCGCGTTGGCGAGATCATCAGCAACGGTTCCGTCGTGCTGGTTTGCATCGTGGTCGCCATCGCGGTGATCTTGATCGTGATGCGGCTGACACCCGGCGGACGGAAGGCAATGGGCGGTTTGGGGCAACGGTTGTTCCGGCAGCTTACCGACCGCATGGCGGCGGCAAAGTTTGCTTCCGGTATGAGTCTGATGCTCGCGAGCGGTCTGGACGTGGATCGTTCCGTTGAACTCACACTGCCCCTGATGAGCAATCCGAAAATGTACGTCAAGGTGAACAAACTGAAGAACCTGATTGACGACGGCGCTTCCTTTACGGATTCGGTGGTTGCGACTAAGATTTTTTCTGGGATGCAAAGCCGCATGCTGGCGCTCGGTTTCAAATCGGGCAATATGGATACGGTGATGGACGGCATCGCGGACAATTATGAAAAAGAAGTCGACGAACGGCTGGACGGGCTGATCTCGATCATCGAACCGACCATGGTTGCGATTCTTTGTGTGATCGTCGGACTCATTTTGCTGTCGGCCATGCTGCCGCTGCTCGGCGTCATGAGCTCGATCATGTGAGAGGCGAAATGATAGCTGTGGTTTACGGATATCGTCATTCTGCAACTTTGTTGCAGAATCCAGTGAAAGGTAAAGAGTGTTAATGCACGGTAGGATATTCAGAGAGAAGAAGTCGTCGGGGGCGGTGAAGGCCGTGGCCTTTGTGGCGGCTGTTATCGTCCTTCTGATTTTGATCTACTGGTCGCTCGGCAGTCTCAGCAATACGCAGGAGGAAAAGCAGATCGAGATCGCGCAGGATGCGATCGTCAAGGCGGCGGTGCAGTGTTATGCGCTGGAGTCGCGGTATCCGACGGGTCTGAAGTATTTGGAAGACAACTACGGGCTGACGCTCGATACGGACAAGTATATCTATCATTACCGGACCATCGGCTCCAATATGGTGCCGGAGATCAGGGTGTATCCGAAGTCCGGCAGTACGGGAACGGGAGGCTGAATTGTTCGGTAAGAAGAAACATTCAACCAATATGATGTTCACGGTGATGCTGCTCTGCATCTTCGCTCTGGCGGCGATTTTTGTGGCCGTTCTCGGGGCGAAGGTCTATGCCAACAGCGCGGAAAAACTGCAGGCCAATTTCGATACGCGCACGAGCATCGTCTATCTCTCCGAAAAGATCCGCACCTGTCCCGGCGACGCCTACGATGTGCGGGAGCTGAACGGGAACACGGCGCTGGTGCTGTCGCAGGAAGTTGGCGGAACGACGTACGAATCCTGGATTTATGTACATAAAGAGGAACTCTGCGAAGCGGTGATTGCGGCGGGCGATACCGTCAGCACGGCGGGCGGGCAGCAGATCATGCCGCTCAAGTCTCTCGATGCGGAAATCACGGACGGCGGCATCCGGATCACGGTGCTCACCACCGAGGATCAGGAATCCAATACGTTTATCAGCAGGAGGACGGGGCTATGAGGACATCCAAGTCCGCTGTTTTCCTCTTTGAATTGATGATCATCATTCTGGTGTTCACGATGGCCGCTGCGATTTGCACGCAGATTTTTGCACGATCCTTCACGATGAGTCAGGAAAGCCGTGCGCTGACGATGGGTTCGATCAATGCACAGACGATCGCGGAACAGTTCAAGGCCACCGGCGAAGCGCCGGACGATTTGTATTTCGACAAAGACTGGGCAGCGGTTTCGTCGTCCGGGGACGCCTATTATACCGTCAAGCTGGTGGACAACGGCAGTACGGCGGAGATGAAGTCTGCGGACGTCAATATTTACAAGACGGGTGAAAAGGATTCGCTCTATACCTTGCATGTGAAGAGGTTTGAAGGCTGATGGCGCGCGCGGCAAACGTAACGAGAAAGAAAGCATCCTTCGGGACGTCGATGGGCGTATCGTCCATCATCGCGATCCTCGTGATTTTGGTGCTCGTCGTTTTCTCGGCGCTTTCGATCGCGACGTCAAAGGCGGATCTGGTGCTTTCGCAAAAGACGAGCGACAGCGTGAAGGCTTTTTATGCCGCGGACGCGTCGGCAGAAGAAATCTTGGCGGCCATTGCGGCCGAGGTGGAGACAGGCAAGGGCTGGGAGGCCCGGA